>JAHFQQ010000364.1 GCA_023259235.1 Polaromonas sp.
GAGCCGGTCTTGACGGCGGAAAAGCAGCGTGTCGTCATCGACTGGTATGTGCGCTGGCGCGTGATCGAGCCGACCGAGTACATCCGCAATGTCGGACTGGACGAGCGCGCCGGCGCCAATCAGCTCAACCGGGTCGTGCGCAACGCCTTTCAGCAAGAGGTCAACAAGCGGACGGTCAATGATCTGCTGTCAACCAAGCGCGAACAACTGATGGCTGACGTGAAAGCTCAGGTCCTGGCCGCGGTACGTGGCGCCAAGCCTTGGGGCGTGGATGTGGTTGACGTTCGGGTAACCCGGGTCGACTATGTGGCGGAAATTACTGAATCGGTCTATCGCCGAATGGAGGCCGAGCGCAAGCGGGTCGCCAACGAATTGCGCTCAACCGGTGCCGCCGAAGGCGAAAAAATCCGCGCCGACGCAGACCGGCAACGTGAAATCACCATTGCCAATGCCTACCGGGACGCCCAGAAGGTCAAGGGCGAGGGCGATGCCGAAGCCAACCGTATTTACGCCGATTCGTTTGGCCGGGATCCGCAGTTCGCCCAGTTCTATCGCAGCCTGGATGCCTACAAGGCCAGCTTCAACAAGAAAAGCGACGTGATGGTAGTTGATCCTTCATCCGACTTTTTCAAAGCCATGCGTGGATCCGGCAGCGCAAGCGCGGCGCCCGGAAAAAAATAGGCTTTCGTGGATGGCACCACTTTCTGGCAGGCACTCGCCCTGATGCTGGTCATCGAGGGGCTGTTGCCATTGGTCTCGCCGAAAGGGTGGCGCCGCGTTTTCGAACAGATGCTCATGCTGGGCAATGGGCAGATCCGCTTTTTCGGACTTTGCAGCATCGGCGCCGGACTGATCTTGCTGGCGGTGCTGGCATGAATTGAAGGCCTGCCGGATCAATGCGGGCTGCGCCATTTGTCCTGCATCGCGCATTGCCTGGCCGGCGGCTCTCAAGGCGCTCCCGGTCCCGGTAAAATCCGTTTTTTAACAGTCTACGAAAATCACAATGTCCGCCTGGTCGTCATCATGGCAATTGCCCGATCAAATTGCCGATGTCCTGCCTTCCGAGGCGCGTCACATCGAAGAGTTGCGCCGCCTGTTTCTCGACAGTGCGCGCGGCTATGGTTATGAACTGGTCATGCCGCCACTGCTGGAGCACCTGGAATCGCTGCTCACCGGCACCGGCGAAGCGCTGGGGCTGCAGACTTTCAAGCTGGTTGACCAGTTATCAGGCCGGACCCTTGGTTTGCGTGCCGACACGACTCCCCAGGTCGCGCGCATCGATGCACACCTGCTGAACCGAAGCGGTGTCGCTCGTCTTTGCTATTGCGGCCCGGTCCTGCATACCCGCGCCGCCCATCCCCATGCCACGCGCGAACCGCTGCAATTCGGCGCTGAAATTTATGGCCATGCGGGCCTGGAAGCCGATCTCGAAACGCAGATGCTGGCGCTGCAATGCCTGAGGGCATCCGGCGTAACTGAACTGTGCGTGGACATGGCCGACGTCCGGATCGTAAGCAGCCTGCTGGCCGGTGCGGCAATTGACGCGGCTACCCTGGCGCGCCTTCACGCCGCGCTGGCGGCCAAGGATGCCAGCGCGCTGGACCACCTGATGGCTGGTCTTGACGGCGGCATCTCGTCCGCGGCGCGTGAAGGCCTGAAGGCACTGCTGCAGCTCTACGGTGATGAAAAAATTCTGATTGAAGCCGAAAAAGCGCTTCCGCCCATGCCTGGCGTGCGTGAAGCGCTACAAAATTTGAAGTGGCTCGCTGACCGTATTGCGCAGGTCGATGGCACGCGGGTCAGCTTTGACCTGGCCGACCTGCGGGGCTACGCCTACTACAGCGGCACCCGCTTTGCCGTTTATGGCCACGGCGCAGAACTGGCCAGGGGCGGGCGCTATGATGAAGTCGGTGCAGTATTCGGCCGCAACCGCCCGGCCGCCGGCTTCAGCCTGGATTTGAAGGAACTGGTCAGCGTGTTGCCGCCGAGAGCCCTGAAGGCCGCCATCCGCGCGCCATGGGGCGAGGCTGCGGGGCTGCGTGAAGCCATCGCACACCTGCGCGCGGCTGGCGAAACCGTGGTTTGCGTGCTGCCCGGCCACGAACACGAACTCACTGAATTTGACTGCGACAGTGAACTGGCAAACCTTGCCGGTCAATGGGTGGTTCAGCCGGTGCAGAAACCCGCATGAAAGGCCGGACCTGAGTCCCGCTTTTCCCGAACAACCCTTAATGA
>JAHFQQ010000365.1 GCA_023259235.1 Polaromonas sp.
CTGCTGGTACTTCATCAACGCCTTCCGGGTGTTCATGTCAAACCAGCCGTTCACAAAACCTTATCCGCCATAGCCCGGCAACAACTTGCTGTTGGTGGTAACCAGCCCCATACCACCTGCGGGGCTGAAAGCGGAACTCAACCCGCCAGCAGCGCCGCATTTCCCCCAGCGGCCGCGGTGTTGACCGTCAGCGTCTGCTCGGTGCAAAAGCGGTACAGGTAGTGCGGCCCGCCCGCTTTGGGGCCGGTGCCCGAGAGGCCCTCGCCGCCAAACGGCTGCACGCCGACCACCGCGCCAATCATGTTGCGGTTGACGTAAATGTTGCCGACATGCGCGGCAGCGGCGAGCGCCTGCGCGCGCGAATCGATGCGGGTCTGAAGGCCCAGCGTGAGGCCGTAGCCAAGCGCGTTGATCTGCGCAATCACCGCTTCGGGGGTTTTGAGCGCGCCGCTACCCCAGCGCACGATTTGCAGCACGGGGCCGAAGATTTCGTCTTTGACTTCGGCCAGGCTGCTCACTTCAAAGGTTGCAGGCGCGATGCTGTGGGCCATGATTGCTACTGAATCAATAGCTGCTTGTGCCCGTTCCTTCTGGGTGATAAGCACTTTTGATGTTAAATTCAGGCGTTGCAGGTGCTTCTGGATGTTGTCAAAGGCCTCCTGGTCAATTACCGGGCCGAGATCGGTGGCCAGCTCGGCCGGGTCGCCCAGCACCAGTTCCTGCGTGGCGCCCTGGATCATTTCAATCACGGCGTCGGCGATGGCCTCATGCAGGCACAGCAGGCGCAGCGCCGAGCAGCGCTGTCCGGCCGAGCGGAAGGCGCTTTGCATTACCGCATCGGCCACCTGTTCGGGCAGGGCCGTGCTGTCCACCAGCATGGCGTTGATGCCTCCGGTCTCGGCAATCAGCGGAACAATCGGGCCGTCCTTGGCGGCCAGCGCCCGGTTGATGATTCTGGCAACCTGGGTCGAGCCGGTAAACACCACGCCGGCCACGCCTGGCGAGGCCACCAGCGCCGCCCCAACGGTTTCGCCGGGGCCATGCAGCAATTGCAGCGCGCCTTCGGGCACGCCGGCCTCAATCAGCAGCTTCACCGCCTCCCACGCCACGCCCGGCGTTTGTTCGGCCGGCTTGGCCAGCACGGCGTTGCCAGTGGCCAGGGCGGCCGCCACCTGGCCGGTAAAAATTGCCAACGGGAAATTCCATGGGCTGATGCAGACCCAGACACCGCGCGCCCCCAGTCGCAGTTCATTGGTTTCGCCGGTTGGCCCTGGCAGGCAGACAGGCGCCATGATGCGCTCGGCTTCATTGGCGTAGTAGCGCAGGAAGTCCACCGCTTCGCGCACTTCGCTCACGGCGTCGCCCCATGTTTTGAAGGCTTCCCTGACCAGCAGCGCGCAGAACTTCGGCATCTGCTGCTGCAGCGCGTCGGCGGCGCGGCGCAGGATGGCCGCGCGTTCCATGACCGGCACTTTGCTCCATTTGTGATAGCTGCTCGCACCCGTGCTTACTGCGCTGACGGCCAATTTGACATCAAACTCCGGCACCACGGGAACTGGCGTCGTGCGCAGGGCGGCGAGCAGCGGCGCGCGCATGCTCTGCACCGTCAAATCCAGCCCGAGGCTGTTGGCACGGCCCGGTCCGTACAGCGCGGGCGGCAGCGGCAAGGAGGGTTCGGGCTCCAGCCGAAGCGGCGATGCCAATAATTCGCCCATGCCCACCGATTCGTCGGCCAACTGGTGAACGAATGAAGAGTTGGCCCCGTTTTCGAGCAGGCGGCGCACCAGATAAGCCAGCAGGTCACGGTGCGCGCCAACGGGGGCATAGACGCGGCAACTGACCTGCGGGTTTTTCAGCACTTCGCGGAAAACGCCTTCGCCCATGCCGTGCAGGCGCTGCAATTCAAACCTGGCGCCGCCGCTAGCGGCCATTTGAAGGATGGCGGCAATCGTTCCAGCGTTGTGACTGGCAAATTGCGGGTAAACGGCATCGGGCGCGGCCAGCAGCGCCTGCGCGCAGGCCAGGTACGCCACGTCGGTGTGGTCCTTGTGGGTGAACACCGGGTAGTGCGGCAGTCCCAGTTCTTGCGCACGCTTGATTTCCGAATCCCAATAGGCGCCCTTGACCAGACGGCACATCAGGCGCAGCCTGTATTTGCGGGCGAGGGCGATGACGTGCTCCACCAGTTCGAGCGCGCGGGTCTGATAGGCCTGCATCGCCAGCCC
>JAHFQQ010000191.1 GCA_023259235.1 Polaromonas sp.
TGCTGCAGAATTTTTTCCGTCTGCGGCGCACTGAGCAGCGCCATGCGAGCCAGATCAGCCATCCACTGCGGGATGATGCGCTGCGCACACCTGACAACGCTTTCAACGGGCTGCCGGACTATCCCTGGATGCCCAACTACCTGAGCAACCTGCCTTCACTGGCCGGGCTGCGACTGCATTACCTTGACGAAGGCGGACCCGGCGCTGATGGCAAGCCCACCTATTTATGCCTGCACGGCAATCCGTCCTGGAGCTATCTGTATCGCAAGATGATCCCGGTTTTTCTGCAGGCCGGGCATCGGGTGGTGGCGCCTGACCTGATCGGCTTTGGCAAGAGCGACAAACCCAAGAAAGACAGCTTTCATACTTTCAGCGCGCACCGGCAAATCCTTCTTGAGTTCGTTGAGTATCTGGATTTGCGCCATATCGTGCTGGTGGTCCAGGACTGGGGTGGCCTGCTTGGCCTGACGCTGCCCATCGCCGCACCCGGGCGTTACCACGGCCTGCTCGTCATGAACACCACGCTGGCGTGCGGCGATGCACCGCTGCCTGCCGGTTTTCTGGCCTGGCGCGCCATGTGCGCGAAAAATCCGGAATTTGATATAGCGCGGCTGTTTGCCCGGGGCAACCCGCACCTGAGCGTTGACGAGTGCGCGGCCTACGAGGCGCCGTTCCCCGACCAAGGCCACCGCGCCGCAACCCGGGTGTTTCCGGCCATGGTGCCGGAGTTCCCCGATTCCGACGGCGCAGCCATTTCGCGCGAGGCGCGGCAGTTCTGGCGCTCGTGCTGGAGCGGGCAGGCGTTGATGGTCGTCGGCGCGCAGGATCCGGTGCTGGGCGAGCCCGTCATGCGGGCCTTGCAGGCGGATATTCGCAACTGCGGTGAACCGCTGATCCTGCCGCAGGCCGGCCACTTTGTGCCGGAACACGGCGCGGCCCTAGCCGATGATGCGGTGCATTTTTTTCGATAACGCCGGGAGGCAGGGTGTGTCTGTCGTCGAGGCAGGCATGTGCCGGGGGTTTGCCCAGAGCATGTTCCACTGCGTGAGCCATCCTGCCAGCGCCAGACTGACCGGCCCTGCCTGGGCGGCAGGCAGCCCCAGCACCGCGGCGGCCTGGTTCAGGGCTGCCAGCGGCTGTGACGGGTCGAGTGCCCGCGCACTGTTTTGCTTGGAAAGTTTTTCGCCGTTGTCTCCCAGCACCAGCGGCACGTGCAGATAGCGCGGTGTGGGCAGACCGAGCGCACGCTGCAGCAGGATTTGCCGGGCGGTGTTGTCGGCCAGGTCCTCGCCGCGCACAACGTGCGTGATGTCTTGCGCGGCATCGTCCACCACCACGGCCAGCTGATAGGCCCAGAAACCGTCAGCCCGTCTGAGGACGAAATCGCCCACATCCCGGCTGACCTGCTGCGCCTGGGCGCCCAGCCTGCGGTCATGCCACACCAGGGCGTGGTCCGCGGCGATCATGGCAGGTGTTTCGGATGCTCCTGATTTGGTAGCTAACTGTGCATGGCCTGTCTGGGCCATGGCCAGATTTTGTTCATATTCTTCGGTAAAGAATCGCCAGGCGCGCACGCTCTGGCCATGGAGCCCGTGGCGACAGGTTCCGGGGTACACCAGCTCGGCATGGCGCGGCCTGGGCTGCCCCGAGGCGGCCAGCGTCCTTTCGATGTCTTGGCGGGTACAGCCGCAAGGGTAGGCCCAGCCGTCAGCCACCAGTTGATCCAGCGCCTGCTGGTAGAGCGGGCCGCGCTGTGCCTGATAAACCAGTGCTTCGTCGGGCAGCAGGCCGCAGGCTGCCAACTGCTCCAGGATGGCTTGGTCCGCACCAGGGATGCAGCGCGGCGTGTCCACGTCTTCCAGGCGCACCAGCCACTGACCGCCGTGGGCGCGGGCATCGAGCCAGCTGGCCAGTGCCGCGACCAGCGAGCCTGCATGCAGCGGGCCGGTTGGCGAGGGTGCGAAGCGGCCTCTATAAAAGCTGGCCGCCACGCTTGTTGCTCCGCGTAGTTAAAGAATCGCCAAGGCCATTTCAAGACCCGAGACAAAGCCGTCTTCCACCCGGTGTCCCAGGCACCAGTCGCCGCAGGCGCCGATTCGGGATTTTGGGTCCCAGAGATGGGTTTCACCATGAGGTTCGCTGGTCTGGGCATGGCGCCAGCGGTGAACCACGGCGTAGGGCGGCTCCGCGCGAATGCCTGTGACTTCGGTGAAGGCCTTGAGCAGCTTGGCCGTGACGCGCTCGGCATCGTCTTCAAGATGGCGCTGCGACCATTCTGGGCTGGCCTGGACGGTCCAGCGCTCGATCGGCTCACGACCCGGTTTGGACGACTCGCGCGCCAGCCAGGCAATGCGGTGGTGCGTGCTGCGCGCCGCGTTCCACTGCGGGCCAAGATGCGACAGCGTCGGCTGCACCGCTTGCGGAAATGCCAGCATCAGGGTCCAGCAGGGAGCCACGCTGACGCGGCCGAGTTCGGCCAACAGCACCTTGCCCTGCTGCGAACTGAGCAGCAGCGCCTGCGCCCGGGGTGAGGGCACGGCCAGCAGCACGGCGTCAAAGCCGGAATACACCCGGTTGCCGGCGCCCGGGCCTTCCGTCTGCAGTTGCCAGCGCTGCGGGTGCAGCGTGTCGGGCTCGATGCGGATGACTTCAGTTTGCAGCGTCAGGCTACCGGTGGCCTCCAGCGGCGCAGCCCACTGACGCACCAGCGCGTCCATGCCCGGCGTGGCGACCCAGTGCGCCTCGCCGGGGGGCGGTGCCGAGGCCACTACACGGCCGGCTTCGTCCAGAATGCGCACGGTGTTGGCGCTCCACGGCCGCACCAGCCCGGAGGCCGTTGCCAGAGCCTTTTCAAAGCGCGCATCGCGAACGGTGAAATACTGGGTGCCGTGGTCGAAGCCGCCAAACTCGGTTTGCCGCGTTGCCATGCGGCCGCCAGCAGAGCTGTTTTTCTCGAATACCGTCACGTGGTGACCGGCTTGCGCCAGGGTGCGCGCGCAGGCGATGCCGGCAATGCCGGCTCCCACCACAGCGATATGGCGTGCCATTGGCGTTTCAGAAGAAGAAGCGGTTCGGGGTTTTTTGGTCATGTCTTTGCACTTTTTGCGGGTTGACTAAGGAGGCCATAAAGGAAAGCCACAAGCACACTCTACACGCAGACGTGGCCGGCAGCCCGCGAGGACCGGAATTTATAACGACTGTTCACGCTCCAGCAGCGCTTTGCGCGTGGCGGGCTGGCCCAGCTGTTTGAGCCACCACTGCAAGGCGCGCCCGCTGGTGTCATCGCTTGCGCGACGCCATGCGTAGCTCAGGGGTATCAGGCGAGCAGCGCGCTGCATCTGCTTTTCCACCAGTCGGCCAGTCTCGATATGGGGCCGCGCAAGGTATTCCGGCAGGAAGCCCCCGCCGATTCCGCGCAATTGCGCGTGCAGCTTTTCCTGCATGCCAGGCACGGTGAATATGTCTTGTCCGCCAAGCAGTCCGGTTGTCACGCCGTGGCCCTTTTGCACCGAGTCGGCCACCGCCACGGCGCGGTGCGGCATGAGCATGGCGTCAGTCACGGGTTCCACCGCCTGCGCGAGCGGATGATGGGGTGCCACGGCATAGACGAAATGAATGGCGCCCAGCGGCTTGCTTTGTATCGATCTGTGCAAGGCAGTTGGCTCCATGGCGACGCCAATGGCCAGATCAGCCTGCCCCGAAGTGAGGGCCTCCAGGGTGCCCGACAGGGCTTCTTCGCGAATTCTCAGGCGCGTGGGCGGATCCAGCGCGAAAAAGGCCTCGCACAACTCCATCACGGTGGTGCGCGAAATTACACTGTCAACGGCTACGGTGAGCTCGGGCTCCCAGCCGGTTGCCACGCGCTTGACGCGGTTGGTGATGGCTTCCAGCTCGAGCAGCAGGCGATTGCCTTCACTCAGGAGTTCCTTGCCCGCCACGGTCAGCCTGGCCTGCCGCGAGGATCGGTCAAACAGCAGCACGTCGAGGGCATCTTCGACCTGGCGAATACGGTAGGTTAGCGCGCTGGGCACCACGCCGAGTTCGCGCGCAGCCGCGGCCATGCTGCCGGTGCGGTGCACGATCCCGATCAGCCCGATGGTTTCGGGTGTGAGGGCGTTGCGGACCTGGATGCTGGTGTTCGGCATGATGAAGATTCAAATAATTTGAATGATGCCATCAAACCGGCGCAACGACAAAAGCTTCCCGGGCGCCTACAGTTGATGCATTGCAACGCACCTTGAAAGGAGCACCTCATGATCAGCCTCAGAACTTCCGGCGAACGCGGCTATGCCGACCACGGCTGGCTCAAATCGTTCCATTCCTTCTCCTTTGCGGGTTACCATGATCCCGCGCACATGGGCTTTGGCAACCTGCGCGTCATCAATGAAGACCGGATTGCGGCAGGCAAGGGTTTTGGCACCCACGGCCACCAGAACATGGAAATCATCAGCTACGTCCTGAGCGGCGAACTGGCGCACAAGGACAGCATGGGCAACGTCAAGGGCATCCCGCCAGGCGATGTGCAGCGCATGAGCGCCGGCACCGGCGTGCAGCACAGCGAGTTCAACCACGCCGAGGGCCAGGCCACGCATTTGCTGCAGATATGGATCGAGCCCAACGTGACCGGCATCGCCCCCAGCTACGAGCAAAAGACTTTTTCTGACACCGAAAAGCGCGGCGCCTTGCGCTTGGTCGCGTCGCCTGACGGTGCGCAAGGCTCGGTGATGATTCATGCCGATGCAAAAATGTATGCGGGTCTGTTTGATGGCGACGAGGCCGTCACGCTGGCGCTGGACCCCCGGCGCAAGACTTATGTGCACCTGATTCGCGGTCAGCTTGAGGTGAACGGGCGGGTGCTGCATCAAGGCGACGCTGCCAAGCTCGAGTCAGAAAACCAGTTGCAGCTGGCCCATGGCCAATCGGCAGAAGTACTGGTGTTTGATCTGGCGCCCTGAGGCGCCGTCAGCTTCCGTGCGGGGGATGGCGTTGCTTCATAGTGCTTGTTTATCCCCGTTCTTTAATCCATCATTTCCCCGTTTACCTTTTTAACCAAGGACTCTTTATGCTTGACTCTCTCAAAAATCCCCTGTCGCTCATAGGCCGCCTGTTTTTCGTCTTGCTGTTTTTGCCCGCGGGCTGGGGCAAGCTGACAGGCTTTGCCGGCAGTGTCGCCTACACCGCCTCCGGCGGCATTCCCATGCCCGAGGTCGCAACGGCGGTGGCCCTGGTCATCGAAATCGTTGGTTCATTGGCATTGATTTTTGGTTTTGGTACGCGCTGGGCCGCATTGGCGCTGGCCCTCTTCACCTTCGTGGCGAGCTTTTTCTTTCACAACTACTGGGCCGTGCCCGACGCGCAGGTCATGGTCACCCAACTCCTCTTTTTCAAGAACATGGGTGTCGTGGGCGGCTTGCTGACCCTGGCTGCCTGGGGCGCTGGTGCCTGGAGTGTTGACGCCAGGCGCGGCAACTGAATCGCTTCCTGATCATGTTGCTCAGCGGTGCCATCACGCAGTTGCCCGCTGACGCGGCGGGCCGGTTTCAGCACAACCGATCTTGCCTGCCTGCCTGGCGCAGCGCTTTTTCAGATGTCGCGCGCAAGCCGCAACCCGCTGAATTGCCACTGCGCATCGGGCGGGAAAAAGTTGCGGTAACTGGCGCGAATGTGGCTGCGCGGCGTGGCGCATGAGCCGCCGCGCAGCACAAACTGGTTGCACATGAATTTGCCGTTGTACTCACCCACCAGCCCGGGCCACGGTTTGTAGCCCGGATACGGGTTGTAGCTGGACTGTGTCCACTCCCAGACATCGCCCAGCATTTGCGCCGGAGCGCCGTGGCCGGCCTCCTGTTGCGGCAGGGGGTGGCAGGCCGGATGTTCGGCAAAGTTGCCGTCTCGCGCGCCAGATTCTGGCAGTGCGCGCGCCGCGAGTTCCCATTCAAACTCGGTTGGCAGCCGCGCGCCAGCCCAGCGTGCAAAGGCGTCTGCCTCAAAGTAGCTGAGATGGCACACCGGGGTGTGCGGATCCACTTTCAGCAGCCCTTGCAGCGTGAAATGGTGGTAGTCGCTGGCAGGCTCCTGCCAGTAAAGCGGCAGCCTGTGCTGGCCCGCTTGCACCCAGTCCCAGCCCAGTGACAACCACAGATCGGGCCGCTGATAGCCACCATCGGCAATGAATGCCATCATCTCGCCATTGGTGGCTGGCCGGCTGGCCAGCTCGAACGGCGCAATGTACACGCGGTGGCGTGGCTCCTCGTTGTCAAACGCAAACTCGCCGTCGAGCGTGGAGTCAAAGCCGTGGCTTGCCAGGCCACCGGTGTAACGCTGCCAGCGCACCGGCTGGGGCTGGGCGTCGGCCAGCGGCCTGCGCGCGGTGTAAGCGGGCCATTGTGGATTGCATGACAAGGCGTGCTTGATGTCGGTCAGCAGGAGTTCCTGGTGCTGCTGCTCGTGCTGCAGCCCCAGTGTGATGAGCGGCGCCAGCTCGTTTTGTACTGCCTTGTCCGCGCCTGCCAACAGTGCCAGTACGCGCGCATCGACCTGCGCCCGCCAGGCCAGCACCTGTGCCAGCGCAGGGCGGCTGACAAGGCCCCGATTTGGGCGCGGATACTTGTCGCCAACACCGTTGTAATAGCTGTTGAACAGAACGCGGAAGCTGGCGTCAAAGGGTTTGAAGTCCGGTTCAAAATTTTCCAGCACAAAGGTCTCGAAAAACCAGGTCGCGTGGGCCAGATGCCACTTGGTGGGGCTGGCGTCGGGCATGGACTGAAGCTGGCAGTCTTCGGCGCTGAGCGGCTGCGCCAGCCTCACGGTTTGGCCACGAACCTGCTCAAAACGCTGGGCCAGCAGT
>JAHFQQ010000192.1 GCA_023259235.1 Polaromonas sp.
TGATCGCCGGCGTCCTCGGAAGCGCCCGATATTTCTCGGCTGCCACGGACGACGAACCGGAAATCCGGGCGCTCGCCCGATTCCTCTACGAACGCATTGACTGGCCCTGGGCCACCGCGGACGGACCAGAGGTGCGGATGGGATGGAAGCCCGGTGGCGGTTTTCTGAGCTACGGCTGGGAGGGATACAGCGAAGCCATGGTGCTCTATGTGCTTGGACTGGGTTCGCCCACGCATCCGCTGGCCACAGAGAGCTTCGAGGCGTGGAACGCAAGCTATCAGTGGGAAAACCTCTACGACATCGATTTCCTGTTCGCGGCACCACTGTTCACCCACCAGCTCTCGCACATCTGGATCGACTTTCGCGGCATCCAGGATGAGTTCATGCGGGAAAAGCGCTCCGATTACTTTGAAAACAGCCGCCGGGCGACCGCCGTGCAGCAGCAGTACGCCCTGCGCAACCCAATGGGATTCAAGGGCTACGATGAAAACTGCTGGGGCATCACCGCCGGCCTCGGCCCGGGCTTTGCGAAGCAGCGGGCGCAAGACGGCACCGAGCGACAGTTTTACGGCTACGCGGCTCGCGGGGTTCCCTTCGGACCTGATGATGGCACCCTGGCACCCTGGGCGGTTGCTGCATCCCTGCCGTTCGCACCGGAAATCGTCTTGCCAGCACTCCTGCGCGTTCAGGCCGCCTATCCGGAAATCCTCGACAAGGATGGACTCCTGACCAGCTTCAACCCCAGCTTCGACACAGGTGACGGGACACACAAGGGTTGGTTCTCCCCGGAGCACCTAGGACTGGACCAGGCGCCCGTCGCCCTGATGATCGAGAACTACCGCTCGGGCTTGCTCTGGCGTCTGATGCGCGAGTGCCCTGCCATCGTGACCGGCCTGCGCCGGGCCGGATTCCGAAAGGGATGGTTAAGATGAAGAAACCGATGCACCAGGCCGGGCGCAGCAAATCACGTTCCGCGCTGCTGCCCAACGACGCCAGCGATACCGAGCTGCTGGCCAATGTCTGCCCGCCGGACTGGATCAACCCGCAGCCTGCGTCCAGCTACAACCTTGTCGTCGTCGGTGCCGGCACTGCCGGGCTCGTCACCGCAGCCGGTGCCGCAGCCCTCGGCGCCAGGGTGGCGCTGGTGGAAAAAAACCTGCTGGGCGGTGATTGCCTCAACGTGGGCTGCGTGCCTTCCAAGTCGATTTTGCGCAGCGCGCGGTTCTACACCGATCTTCAACAGGCAGCCAGGTACGCCGGGAGTTCGCCGGTGCCCCCGGATCTGGATTTTGCAGCGGTTATGGAGCGCATGCGCCGCCTGCGCGCGCGCATCAGCCGCCACGATTCGGTACGGCGCTTCACGGCCCTTGGCGTTGATGTGTTTCTGGGCGACGCGGCGTTCACCGATCACCGCACGGTCGAGGTTGCCGGTGCCACGCTCAGGTTCCGGAAGGCCGTCATCGCCACCGGCTCCCGCCCCGCCCGCCCTTCCATCGAGGGTCTGGAAGCGAGCGACTATCTGACCAACGAAACGGTCTTCAACCTCACCGAACGCCCCGGGCGGCTACTGGTGATCGGCGGCGGCGCCCTCGGCTGCGAACTGGCTCAGGCCTTCGCGCGCCTGGGCTGCAAGGTGACCATCGCCAACCGGGAGCGCTACTTCCTCCCCGGCGAGGAGCGCGATGCCGCGGAGATACTGGCCAACGCGCTGCGCCGGGACGGCATCGAAGTGCAGCTAAACACAAAGGTGAGAAGCGTCACCCTGGAGAACGGCGAAAAGCGCGTGCGCCTGGTCAACGACCACCAGGAAACGACGGTAACGGTGGACCAGATTTTGGCCGGCGTTGGGCGACTGCCCAATGTCAGGGGACTGAACCTCGAAGCGGCCGGTGTTGCGTACGACCCGGAGCATGGCGTGCATGTCAATGACTTCATGCAAACCCGAAACCAGCACATCTACGCCGCTGGCGACGTGGCTCTGGCGCGCAAGTTCACCCACATGGCTGACGCAACGGCACGCATCGTGATCCAGAACGCACTGTTCTGGGGTCGCAAAAGGCTCAGTGCCCTGACAATTCCGTGGTGTACTTACACCGACCCGGAGATCGCCCACGTCGGCATTTACGTCAAGGACGCGCGGGCGCAGGGGTTCCCCCTCAAGACCTTCACCGTGCCGATGAGTGATGTGGATCGCGCGGTTCTTGATGGCGAGGACGAGGGGTTTGTCAAGATTCATGTGCGCGAGGCCAGCGACACCATCCTGGGTGCGACCATCGTCGCACGGCACGCGGGCGAGATGATCAACGAAATCTCACTGGCCATGGTCGCCGGGATCGGCCTGAAGACCGTTTCCCAAGTGATCCATTCCTATCCGACGCAGGCCGAAGCGCTCCGCAAGGCCGGAGATGCCTACAACCGTACGCGCCTGAGCCCGTTTCTCAGGGCACTCAGCCACCGCTGGCTGGCCTGGTCGAGATAAGCCGCCAGGCGGCGATCCAACTGGAGCACATCATGAACCTGATACAGCCCGGCCATGCCGGTACCGCAGAAGGCGGTTACCCGGCATTTCGGCTTCGAGCCGACCTTGTCATGACTGCGGCCACGGCGCAAATTGTGCTTCATTCAACAAAGCTGGCTGGCAGCACAGGAGATAGACGATGAGTTCATCAAATAATACGACCCAGAAAGTCAGTCCGCTGGCTGGAAAACCGGCGCCACCGGAGCTGCTGGTGAATGTTGCCAGACTCGTCACAGCCTATTACAGCGAAGCCCCCGATCCCGTAAATCCGCTGCAACAAGTGATGTTCGGCACTTCGGGTCATCGTGGTACGGCCTTCGACAAAACCTTCAATGAAGCACATGTGCTGGCCATCAGCCAGGCGATTTGCCTGTATCGCAAGCAGCACGGCATCGACGGCCCGCTGTTCATCGGCATCGACACCCATGCGCTGTCGGAGCCGGCGTTTGCCAGCGCGCTGGAAGTGCTGGCGGCCAATGGTGTCGAGGTGATGATGGCAGCAGGCGGCGGCTACACGCCGACACCCGCTGTATCCCATGCGATTCTTGCCTGTAACCGCGGGCGAACAACGGGTCTGGCCGACGGCATTGTCATCACGCCATCGCACAATCCGCCGGAAGATGGCGGCTTCAAATACAACCCGCCGAACGGCGGGCCGGCCGACACCGGCGTTACCGGCTGGATCGAGAAACAGGCAAACGAATTGCTGCTGAATGGCCTGAAAGGCGTGCTGCGAATGCCCTATGAAAAGGCGCTCCACGCCTCCACTACCCACCGGCACGATTTTTTGAATGCCTACGTCAACGACCTGGGCGGCGTAATTGACATGGATGCAATCGCCGGCGCGCGCATCCGCATGGCTGTCGATCCACTTGGCGGCGCCGGGGTTCACTACTGGCCGGCGATTGCCGATCGCTACCGGCTTGACCTGAGTGTCGTTAATCCGGCGGTGGACGCAACCTTCCGTTTCATGACGATCGACTGGGATGGCCGGATCCGCATGGACCCGTCTTCGCCCTACGCCATGCGGAGCCTGATTGACCTGAAGGAGCGTTTCGACATTGCCTTCGCCTGTGACACCGACCATGACCGGCACGGCATTGTGACGCACAGCGCGGGCCTGTTGCCGCCAAATCATTACTTGTCGGTGGCTATCGACTATCTGTTCCAGCACCGGCCCGGGTGGCGCAAGAGCGCCGCGATCGGAAAAACCGTCGTAAGCAGCCAGATGATCGATCGGGTGGCGGCCAGACTGGGGCGCAAGTTGATTGAAGTGCCGGTCGGCTTCAAATGGTTTGCTGCCGGCCTGCTCGATGGCTCGCTGGGCTTTGCGGGCGAAGAGAGTGCCGGTGCGTCTTTTCTGCGGCAGGACGGCAGCGTCTGGACCACCGACAAGGACGGCATCGTTCCGGCCCTGCTGTCGGCGGAGATCACCGCGCGCATGGGTCGTGATCCGGGCGAGCTTTACAACGGCCTGGCGCAGGAGTTCGGATCGCCCTGCGCTGACCGCGTCCAGGCCGCCGCAACACCAGCGCAGAAGGAAAAGCTGTCGGGATTCTCGCCCCGGCAAGTGACCTCGACAAGCCTGGCAGGCGAAGCGATTCAGGCCGTCCTCACCCGCGCGCCGGGCAATGACGCGGCCATCGGCGGGCTGAAGGTGGTCACCGAACACGGCTGGTTTGCCGCCCGGCCGTCGGGCACCGAGGACATCTACAAGATTTATGCCGAGAGCTTTCTCGGGGAAGAGCATTTGCACCGCCTGCTGACAGAGGCGCAGGGCCTCGTTGATCAGGTGCTTGCCACAGGTGACAAGGAATAAAGGACGAATTCATCAGGGTCATGCTATTAATACAATAGCTATCTGCACCTATGCCATAAGGGCTAGAGACCTAAAATACTAATAACATAAGTGTCCCGCCAGGGTGCCGTCTGACTTTGTCACGGCTATTTCGCCCGCGTGCCCAGCGCCGCGGCTCCGATGATCATCACGGCCGCCAGCACCACGCTCCAGCTCCAGGCGCGGCCGCCGACCAGCATCAGCAGGGCGGTAGAGCCCAGCGGTGTGAGGTAACTCAGGATTCCAATCTGTCTGGCGTCGCCCAGCTTGAGCGCCTTGTCCCAAAGAAAAAACGCGCCGCCCAGCGGGCCCAGCCCCATCACCGCCAGCAGTAGCCAGTCGCGGCCTGTGATCGCCACGGCCGGCTCCAGCGCCCAGTGGCACAGCAGCGCCAGCACGCCAGACACCAGGCCGAAGAGCCCAACGGCGGCCGTCGGAAAGGGCGCGACGCGTTTTGTCAGCAGCGAATAGCTGGCCCAGATAAACGCAGAGCCCAGCGCTGCGAGGTAGCCCCAGGTCAAGCCGCCTGCGCCCATGGCGCCCTGACCGGCCCCCAGAATGGCAATCACCGCGCCGGCAAACCCCAGCAGCGCCGCGGCCACATGCGCGCCATGCAGTTGCATACCCGTCAGAAATAGCGGTGCCAGCACCACCATCAACAGTGGCCACAGATAGTTGACCAGGTTGGCCTCCACCGGTGGCGCGTGGCGCAGGGCCAGGAAGAGCAGGAAGTGGAAGCCGAACAGCCCGTAAACGCCCACCGCGAGGGTGCTCAGCGGTATTTTCCAGGCTCGTTGGTCTTTCAGAATAAACGGCAGCGCCAGCATGCTGCCTATAAGCAGCGAAATGCCGGTGAGCAGAAAAGGCGGAATATGTTTAAGCAATACCCCGAGAGAGGCAACCGTGGCCCACAGCGCAATGGTGCCGAGCGCGTACAAATGGGCGGTCATGCCAGCCGCTTGGCGCTGCCGCCGTGGCGCAATGGTGCGCGCCAGCGCGTCATGGGTGGAACGCATGTCAGGCAAGGCGCCGCAGTTCACCCGGTTGCTGCGCCAAGCGAGCCACGGATTGCGCTGACTCCGGAGACATGACGACTGCAACGGTTTGGTGATGGCGCTCCATGGCGACCGGGCTCTGCGCCAGTTGGCCGATGGGAACGCCAAAATTCTGCTTCGCCCGGGAGGCTGCGAGGGTGAACATGAACCTATTTTAGACAGGGTACATGTCCTGGACAAAAATTTAGCGGGATGCCGATCGCCCACGGTGACGGTGAACGGCGCGGATTTGCGCTACCAATTTCACCACTCACCTGGTTTGCGTCTGGCGGTATTGAAGTTTGATTTTCAATCTTCGAACAGGTGGAGTCATTCGATACGGCGTTGTCAGCTACCGCCCCGGACTGGCACCGGACGGTCGACTCTCGGGACTGCTTGCTCCATACCAGACATTGGCGTTCCCCCTTTTGACGGTACGATGGCCGCCACACCCAACCGACCATAGTGAGATGCCCCATGCAGAATCGCCTTACGCGAGCCGACATCCCGGCTGTGCACCGCGCCACCGAACCAACCCACGGTTCCCGCCAACGAACGGCGGGAATCCAAAGCGCAACGTTCAGACCTCAAAACGTTGCGTAGCAAGAGCTGATCGACCTGAGCAGTGCCGCGTAAGCCATGTTGCACATATCGGTATCCAGCCACCGCAAGTTCGAAATTGCGTGTGACCTGTTGGGCGTTGAAGCGCACTTCAGCAACTTTGAGCGCATGCTGGAGGATTTGCCCGCTTTGAAAGTGAGCAGGGTGTGGGGACCGCATCAGTACCGCATCGGCTACGGCGCGAACTTCGCGGGGGTCTACCAGGTGGATTTGTTCAGCGACATACAGGCAAGGTTTGATGCAGCGGCCCATGTGCTTGCGGTGTCACCGCTACGCGGACTTCCGGCCGTTACAGCGCAGGTCACGCTGCGGTCGCTAACCGGGCAAGGCGGCTACGCCAGCCGGCTGGTTTTTCACGCCCAGAAGGACTGCACCGTCGCAGACTATGACCTGACCATTACCGCCGACATTCCCAAACCGGTTCGTCTGAATCTGGTACCCGACTCGGTGGCCCGCACGGTAGTACAGGCCATAGTACAACGACGTGTTCAGGAAATTACCGATCTGTTCATCGTCCGCACGATGAGTCGATTCGCCAGCTAGTCAATCCGCAAAGAAATCGGGTCGGAAGTTCATGTCGTAGTCGATAGGTTGTTTGAGGTACTGCCGTGCGAAACCCAAGCCAACTCGACCACCGGAATCAATACAGCTGCTGTGGCCTGGTTTCAAGCTAAAGCAACCGGGCTTGCAGTTACCAGCCGTTCATGGCCCCAGGTTGCGGTGCAGTTCTAACGATCAATGGACCGGCGGCAAAAGACTGACTACCGACATAGGGCTATCCAAAATGTTCGCTCCGTACGCGACGTTGACATCGGCAGATTGGGTGTCGGC
>JAHFQQ010000366.1 GCA_023259235.1 Polaromonas sp.
CACATGGGCGGCAAGGTGCTGGTGCCCACCAATGAAGCGGTGCAAAAACTCATCGCCGCGCGCATGGCGGCCGACGTGAGCGGCGTGCCGACCCTGGTGATCGCCCGCACCGACGCCGAAGCGGCCGACCTGCTGACCAGCGACTACGACGAGAACGACAAGCCGTTCCTCACCGGCGAACGTACCGCTGAAGGTTTTTACAAGACCAGGAAAGGGATCGACCAGGCCATCTCGCGCGCCGTGGCCTACGCCCACTACGCCGACCTGGTGTGGTGCGAAACCGGCACGCCCGACCTCGCCTTTGCGAAGAAGTTTGCCGATGCCGTGCACAAGGTGCACCCCGGCAAGATGCTGGCCTACAACTGCTCGCCGTCGTTCAACTGGAAGAAAAACCTGGACGATGCGACCATCGCCAAGTTCCAGAAGGAGCTCGGCGCGATGGGCTACAAGTACCAGTTCATCACGCTCGCGGGCATTCACAACATGTGGTACAACATGTTCGATCTGGCCCAGGACTATGTGGCGCGCGGCATGACGGCTTACATCGAGAAGGTGCAGGAGCCTGAATTCGCAGCGCGCGACCGTGGCTACACCTTTGTGTCGCATCAGCAGGAAGTCGGCACCGGCTACTTCGACGAAGTCACCACCGTGATCCAGGGCGGCAAGTCCAACGTGACCGCGCTGACCGGCTCCACCGAAGAAGAGCAGTTCCACTGATCCGGCACTGCAATCAGTTCACAAAAAAGCCCGGGGCATTGCGCCCGGGCTTTTTTTTTCGGCTCTCAGCGTACCCAACCGCCACCGCGCAGATGCCAGTTGCCGCGTTGGCCCTGGACCCAGTGGTGCGGTTCCCAGCGATAGCCGGGGCGTGGGTGCTCGTATCGGCCCGGGACCCACTGGTGCCGCCCATTTGACCAGCCCCAATACCCGTTAATCCACAGTGCGCCCACGAAAGGTGCTGCGGGAATGACTTCCATGTAGGGTGCCGGCGGTGCAATGCCAACCGTGATTTCAGCTTGGCCTGGTGGTTGGGAGTAAACCATCTGGCTTTGCGGGTACGGCGCGACCACGCAGGCTGACAGCGCCATCGCGGCGATTGTGCAGACGGCGGTGTTGCGAAAAATGGAACTTGAATTCATCTTGTTTCTCCTGGGGTTGCTCGTTTGATAATGATGGGTTGGCAGGTTTGTCAACGCTGGTTGACCGTTCGGAGACGACACGCGGAGCGCTTCTTTACCGAATTGTTACACCCTGATGGTGTCAAGGCCAGTACGGAAGCGGGCAGTTAGAATCCATCAATCAAGTTTAGTTACATCAACAGCCATTGCAAGAGCGAGAAAGGCACCCCCGGTCATGACACCGCTAACCACACCGATGAGGTCTTTTACGCGCTGAAGGTCGCCAGTTGCGCTGCGTGCCATCGGCGTCAAGTGCCATCAACCCGAATTCAAGGCACGGCTGTCCCTGCGCCTTGCTCCCTGCTTCCGTTCATTCTCGCCTTTTGCCATGATCCAGATTACGCTTCCTGACGGTTCCCAACGCAAATTCCCGCAGCCGCTGACCGTGGCCGATGTGGCCGCATCCATCGGCACTGGCTTGGCGAAAGCAGCATTGGCCGGCAAGGTCGATGGCAAGGTGGTGGACACCAGCTACCTTATTTTTTCCGACTGCACGCTGTCCATCATCACCGCCAAGGACCCCGAAGGCCTGGAGGTGATCCGGCACTCGACCGCCCATCTTCTGGCCTACGCGGTCAAGGAGTTGTTTCCGGAGGCCCAGGTCACGATTGGCCCGGTGATTGAAAATGGCTTTTTCTATGATTTTTCATACCAGCGGCCTTTCACGCCCGAAGACCTGGCGGCGATTGAAAAAAAGATGACCGAACTGGCGGCCAGGGATGAAGCGGTGACGCACCGCGTCGTGCCGCGCGACGAGGCGGTGGCGTATTTCAAGGGGATTGGCGAGCACTACAAGGCCGAAATCATTGCCAGCATTCCGGCCAGCGAGGATGTATCGCTTTATCGCGAAGGCAAGTTCGAGGATTTGTGCCGCGGCCCACACGTGCCGAGCACCGGCAAGCTGAAGTTCTTCAAGCTCATGAAGCTGGCCGGTGCCTACTGGCGCGGCGACCACCGCAATGAGATGCTGCAGCGCATTTACGGTACCGCCTGGGCGACCAGGGATGAGCTGC
>JAHFQQ010000367.1 GCA_023259235.1 Polaromonas sp.
TGCGGACTCAAGCCGCTTCAGGCGCTGCCATTCAACACTTGATTCCAACATGCAGTGCCACAACCCCGCCGGTGAGGTTGTGATAGTCCACATGGCCGAAACCACCTTTATGCATCATGGCTTTAAGCTCCTCCTGTCCGGGATGCATGCGAATCGACTCTGCCAGATACTGGTAGCTGGCATCATCGTTGGCCACCAGCTTGCCAAGCCTGGGCAACACCTTGAATGAATACCAGTCATAGATTTTTTCGAGTGGCCTGGCTATTTTTGAAAACTCCAATACCAGCAGCTTGCCGCCGACCCTGAGCACGCGGTTCATCTCCTTGATGGCCTCTTCCTTGTGTGTCATGTTGCGCAAGCCGAAAGCCACCGTGACCACATCAAAACTGGCATCGGGAAACGGCAAATGTTCGGCATCGCACACCAGCGTCGGCAGGCTCACGCCAGCGTCAAGCAGACGGTTGCGGCCTTCGCGGAGCATGGCTTCGTTGATGTCGGTGTGCACCACCCGCCCACTGGCGCCGACCTTGGGCGCGAACGCCAGCGCGAGATCGCCGGTTCCACCCGCAATGTCGAGCACTTGCTGACCTTCCCGGACATCGGCTACCAGCACGGCATAGGCCTTCCAGGCCCGATGCAGCCCCATCGACATCAAGTCATTCATCACGTCGTATTTGGGTGCCACGGAATCAAACACGCTGCGCACGCGACGCGCCTTGTCGTGCTCGTCAACGGATTCAAAACCGAAATGGGTGGTGGTCATAACGTGAATGCTAGAGGGCAAAGGAGGGATTGTTCGCAACAACCTTGTATGGATTCGGGAGATCGCCCGGATTCATGCCGAAAAACAACAGTCGTGCGAGTTGATCAACCCCATCTGTCAGTGACTGCCGCAGCCGTGACCGCCGGCAACCTTCATGGGCGCGTCGCGCTCCATCCCGGCAGCCTGCAGGCGCTGGTTGTATTGGTCCCACAGCCGGTCTTGCTCCGCCCCCATGGCGTACAAATAGTCCCAGGAAAAAATGCCGCTTTCATGACCATCCGAGAAAACCGGCCTGACGGCGTAATTGCCAATGGCCTCCAGCTCGACTACGGTGACGTCACGTTTGCCGGTTTGCAGAATTTCCTGCCCCGGTCCGTGACCCTGGACTTCTGCGGACGGCGAGTAAATGCGCATCAGCTCAAACGGGATAGTGAATGAAGCGCCGTCTGAAAACGCAATTTCGAGAATGCGGGACTGGCCGTGAACCGTCAGTCGGGTGGGAGTCGGTGCCCCGGGTTGAAGACCTGCCATGGTGATGCCTCACTTTTCAAAAGAAGATTCGTCGTGTCGCGCTGCCATCTTCACGGCAATCCGCCGGTTGACATTCCGGCAATGCGACGCAACAACCGCCAACTTGTCCGCTGCCGGCGCGCGCCTGGAAGCGCCCCACACCGAAGCCGGATAATGGCTGTCCCATTCGAAACGCGCCATCACGTGCCAATGCAGATGGGGCACCACATTGCCCAACGCAGCCAGGTTGATTTTACAGGGCTGCAGCTCGCTGCGCAGAATCTGCTCGACCGCCACGACGGCGTTCATACAGCTCTCGCGTTCAGCCGGCAAAAGATCAGACCATTCAGCCACGTGCCGGTTCCACACTACGCGGTAAAAAGCCGGAAAATCAGGTTCATTGGCCTGGATGATCCGCAACTGCGGATTTCGGAAAACCAGTTCTCCACCGTCACTCTCGCACAGAGGGCAACCTTTGACTTTCATGGCAGGCTAAACCAGAACCCGTTCAATGCCGCCATGGTTGGCTGCTTCCACAAAGTTTGGCAACCATTGCGTGCCCAGTATCTGCCGGGCCATCTCCACCACGATGTAATCGGCTTCGAGCAAGCCATTTTGCAGGTCATCGCCGTAGCGGATCAGGCCCTGCAGACAACTCGGGCAACTCGTGAGTATCTTTACATTGGCTGTCGCGCCAACCGCTCCAGAAGCGCGCAGCGCCGCCTCACCCTTGCGGATTTCGCCTTCCTTGCTAAAGCGCACCTGGGTCGAGATGTCCGGCCGCGTCACACCCAGTGTGCCCGACTCGCCACAACAGCGCTCACTCTTGAGCACCTTGTCGCCGATCAGCGCCCTGACCGTCTTCATGGGGTCGCCCAGCTTCATCGGGTTGTGGCATGGCTCGTGGTAA
>JAHFQQ010000193.1:0-4046 GCA_023259235.1 Polaromonas sp.
CCGGCCTTCATAGTCGCACCAACCGGGTTTTGCGTCGACCACATTGTGGCCAATCAGCGCGGAGATCGGCACCATGGCCATGACCGGGATCTGTGCGGACTGGGCGAAGGCTGTCAGCGCCGCGCTGATGTTGGTAAAGGCCAGGGTGGGGTTGTCCACGGCATCGAGCTTGTTCACGGCGAACACGATCGAGGGAACGCGCAGCAAGTTGACCAGCAGGCTATGGCGCCGGGTTTGCGCCAGCAGTTCCAGCGATGGATTTTTCCAGTCGAGCTTGGTGGCATCGACCAGCACCACGGCGGCATCGGCGCTCGATGCAGCCGTGACCATGTTGCGGGTATATTGCTCGTGACCGGGGGCGTCGCCGATGATGAACTTGCGGCTTTCGGTGGCGAAATAGCGGTAGGCCACGTCGATGGTGATGCCCTGCTCGCGCTCGGCCGACAAGCCGTCGGTCAGCAGTGCCAGATCGGTTGCGCCTTGGCGCTGCACGCCGGCCAGATGGTCCTGCAGCACGGCCTTGCTGTCCACCAGCAGTCGGCCAATCAGCGTACTTTTGCCGTCATCGACCGAGCCGCAGGTGATGAACTTCAGCGCCGATTTCAGGTCATTTTGGCCTATGGCGCTGGTGCTTGCTGCTGAATCAGCTATCAAATCAATAGTATTCATCATCAGAAATATCCGTCTTTCTTGCGCTTTTCCATGGAAGCGTCCGAGGTCTTGTCGTCCATGCGCGTGGCACCGCGCTCGCTGACATCGACGGCCAGCGTCTCGATGACGATTTCGGCCGCCGTAGTGGCCGGGCTGTCAACCGGGCAGGTGCAGGTGATGTCGCCCACGGTACGGAAGCGCACGGTTTTTTCAACCGCCTGCTCGCCTTCCTGCAAGGGTGTCAATTCTGTCACCGGTACCAGCAAACCCTTGCGCTCGACCACCCTGCGCTGGTGCGCGTAATACAGCGAGGGCAGCGCGATCTGCTCGCGCTCGATGTATTGCCATACGTCGAGTTCGGTCCAGTTGGAAATCGGGAACACGCGAAAGTGCTCGCCGGCCTGCAGCCGGGTGTTGAACAGCGTCCAGAGCTCGGGGCGCTGCGCTTTGGGCTGCCACTGGCCGAAGCTGTCGCGGTGCGAGAAGATGCGCTCCTTGGCGCGGGCTTTTTCCTCGTCGCGCCGCGCGCCGCCGATCAGCGCGTCAAAGCGGAATTCGTCGATCGCCTCCAGCAGCGTCACTGACTGGTGCACATTGCGCGACTCACCTGCATGGGCCAGGCGCACGGTGCCGCGCTTCATCGAGTCTTCGACCCTGCGCACAATCAGCTCGGCGCCAAGCTCTTTGGCGCGCAGGTCGCGGAAATCGGTCACTTCGCAGAAGTTGTGGCCGGTGTCTATCATCAGCAGCGGGTAGGGAATACGACCGGCACCAAAAGCCTTTTCGGCGCACTTGAGCATTACCAGCGAGTCCTTGCCGCCCGAAAACAGCAAGGCCGGGCGTTCAAAGGCGGCCGCCACTTCGCGCATGATGAAGACGGTTTCTTCCTCGAGGGCGTCGAGATGGGCCGTGCTCAGCTGGCCGAGCATTCGGGGGTCAGTGCGGGCGTTCATGCCGCGATCTGCCTGGCGGGAATGACGCTGGCGGCGGGTTTGAACACAGCGGGTTCCTGCGTTTCATGGGCGCCGCCAGCGGTCACATGCAGGCCGCATTCCTTGGCGCTTTCCTGCTCCCACCACCAGCGGCCGGCGCGAAAATCTTCGCCCAGCGAAACGGCGCGGGTGCACGGTGCGCAGCCGATGCTGGGGAAAAACTGGTCGTGCAGCGGGTTGTAGGGAACGGCATTGAGTGATATGTAATGCCATACGTCGCCCCAGGTCCAGTCGGCCAGCGGGTTGATCTTGGCGCGGGCAATCGCCAGCCCGTTGCTGCGAGTTTGCTGTTGCTCGATCTCATGCACCTCGGCACGGGCGCTGGACTGCTCGCGGCGCAAGCCGGTCAGCCAGCCCTTACTGCCGGCCAGGGCACGCTCCAGCGGCTCCATCTTGCGAATGTGGCAGCACTGCTTGCGCAAATCCAGGCTTTTATACATCGCATCGTCACCATTGGCCTGCACGAAGGCCAAGGCGGCAGCCGCATCAGGACGGTAGACAGCAACCTTGAGGTGGTAACGCTCCTCGATGCGCGCAATCAGCGCCACTGTTTCCGCGTGCAGCATGCCGGTGTCGAGGACAAAAACGCTGCAATCGATACCGGCATCCTGTATCAGTTGCGTGACCACCATGTCCTCGGCACCCAGGCTGGACGCCTGGGTCAAGGGGGCATGGGCAGCGGCGGCGGATTTCAGCAGTGCCAGGCTGTGTGCCAGCTTTTTCGGGAAATTCCGCGAGGGCTGGGCGTAAAGGGAAGTCGCGCTCATGCTGGTCCTTTCAGGCGGAAATCGCGGAAACAAAGTGCGGATGGGCATCGACCGCATCGCCCTGGTATTTGCCGACGCCGTAGCCCGGATAGGCTGCCAGCACGCGCCGGGCGACGGCCAGGTCCTGGTCTGCCCGCAGCACGGCGACATCGAAGCCGCTGCGCTCCATTTGCGGCAACTGATCCACCAGGACGTCGCCAGTGGCCCGGATCTCGCCCTGAAAGCCGAGCCGGCGGCGCAGCAAAAATGCCTGGCTGAAGGCCCGGCCATCGCTGAACCTGGGGAAACTCAGGTGGACGCGTTCAATCCCGGCCAGCGATACTTCGCGCGGATCGGCATCGTTTGCCATGTCAATAACATTTTTACCTGTGACCCTTGCAGAATGGTCATTTGCGGCTATTAATTTCATAGTAACTCCGAGGTTAAGGTGAATCGTCAAGGTGAATCGGCGCAATGCTTCAGGCGGCCATGCGTTCGGTCTGCCCGGTGTGGTGGCTGCTCAAGCGCACGCCATTGGCCGCGGCCTTGAAGGGCTCGGGGCCGACGCGGCGCAAGGTGTCGATAAAGGTTTCGCGGCCGCCACGCTGCCGGAGGTAGGCATCCAGCACGGCTTCGACCACCTCGGGAACCTCGGCGGCGGAAAACGACGGGCCCACGGTCTTGCCGGGCGTGGCCGGGCCCGAGAGCGTCGAGCCGTCCGCGCCGCCCAGCGACACCTGATACCACTCCTTGCCGTCCTTATCCACGCCCAGAATGCCGATGTGGCCGCTGTGGTGGTGGCCGCAGGAGTTGATGCAGCCGCTGATGTGCAGGTCGATTTCCCCCAAGTCGTGCAGCTCATCCATATCCTGGTAGCGTTCGGTGATGGCTTCGGCAATCGGGATCGAACGGGCATTGGCCAGCGAGCAGAAATCGCCGCCGGGGCAGGTGATCATGTCGGTCAGCAGGCCAATGTTGGGGCGGGCAAAGCCGGCCGTTCGGGCAGCCTGCCACAGCTCCGGCAACTCGTCGGCGCGGACCCAGGGCAGCAGCAGGTTTTGCTCATGCGTGACGCGCAATTCACCGGCGCTGAAACGCTCGGCCAGATCGGCGGCGACGTCAAGCTGCTCTGCCGTGGCATCCCCAGGGGCCTGGCCCAGGCGCTTGAACGACAGGGTTACGGCGCGCAGGTTGGGGTTTTTGTGCAGGGCCACATTGCGCTTGAGCCAGCGCTGGAACCCGGCATCGCCTTGAGCCGCTGCGCGCAAAACGCCGGTCTGCCTGACGTTCGGGTCGTTGCGCTGCTGCCTGGCGGTGATGGGCGGCTCAAAGCACGCGGCGACGCGGTCATATTCGGCTTGCGTGATCAGATGCGGCGCACCGTCCTGCTCGACGATCTGCCTGAATTCGGCTTCGACCTGGTCGATGTAGCGCTGGCCCTCGGCCTTCACCAGAATCTTGATGCGGGCTTTCCAGGCATTGTCGCGCCGGCCATAGCGGTTATAGACACGAATCACCGCTTCGATGTAGTTCATGACCTGGTTCCAGGGCAGGAATTGCCGGATCACGGTGGCAATCACCGGCGTACGGCCCATGCCGCCACCGACCAGCACCTTGAAGCCAAGCTCGCCCGCTTCGTTGCGCAGCAGTTGCAGCC
>JAHFQQ010000193.1:4056-6716 GCA_023259235.1 Polaromonas sp.
GTCGTACCAGGCGATGGCGGCGCGGTCTTCGGCGGCGCCATTCAGGGCGATCTTGAACTTGCGCGGCAGGAAGGAAAACTCGGCATGCAGCGTGCTCCACTGGCGCATGATTTCAGCAAACGGGCGCGGATCGGCAATCTCGTCGGGCGCAATGCCGGCACGCACGTCGCAGGTGATGTTGCGGATGCAGTTGCCGCTGGTCTGGATGCCGTGCATGTTGACGCTGGCCAGCAGGTCCATCACGTCGGCCGCCTTGTCCAGGGTAATCCAGTTGTATTGCACGTTGGTGCGGGTGGTGAAGTGGGCATAGCCCTTGGTCAGCCTGGTATGCACCGACTGGCCGTTCTTCAGCGGCACGGCGCCGAGCTTGTCCTGGATGGCTTGCGCCTCTTCGAGCACAGCAGCGTTCGGCTGGTCGTACTCGCGGGCGATTCTGGCCAGCACGCGCACCTGGGCGCTGGAGAGTTCGCCATAGGGTACGGCCACGCGCAACATGGGCGCGTAGCGCTGCACATACCAGCCGTTTTGCAGCCGTAGCGGCTTGAACTCGTCTTCTGCCAGCTCGCCAGCCTGCCAGCGGGTGAGCTGGTCCCGAAACTGGCTGGCACGGGCCTTCACGAACTGGCGGTCAAATTCTGTGTATTGGTACATGGCACTGCAAGAGGTTGAATGAAAACGGGTAGCTAGATTGAGATGAGCCGGACGCCGGCATAAGCCAGCAGCATTGACAGCAGCGAGCGGATCACGCGCTCGGGCACCTTGCGCATAAGGTGCGAGCCGACCCAGATACCCGGGAGTGATCCGGCCAACAGCAGGACCAGCAAAGACCAGTCCACCGAGCCGATCGAAGCGTGTCCCAGACCCGCCACCAGTGTCAGCGGGACCGCATGGGCAATGTCGGCGGCGACAATGCGCGGCAGCGGCAAGGCGGGGTAGAGCAGCATCAGCACAATCACGCCAATCGCGCCGGCACCCACCGAGGTGATCGTGACCAGGCTGCCAATGACGGCGCCAAACAGCACCGGCTGGGCCCAGTGGCGGGCCCGCGTGGCCCGGCCCAGCAGGTCGGCGGCAATGCTTGCAGGCGCGGCCTTGCCGTGCAGGACCTTGTAGAGGGTCGCGAAGGCCGTCAGCAGCAGCGTCACGCCGAGGCGATGCAGCACGTACAGGGTGATCAACGAAGCCGGGATGCTGCCTGAGGCGACCTGTCCGACAATGCGCCAGTCCACCAGCCGGGAGCGCGCCAGGCCGACGGTGCCGCCGATTTTTGTGAAGGCCGCAAACAGCAGGTCGGTGCCAATGGCCAGATGGGGCTTGACGCCGAAAACAAAGATCAGCAGCGGCGTCATCAGCGAGCCGCCGCCCACGCCCGTCAGCCCTACCACGAGGCCAACGGCAAATCCGGAAAATACGAAAGCCAATTCATGCATAAGCCCGAAAATGTAGTTGTGCCATTTATAAAAACAAACTACAGATTTGTTCTTCGTTTATATGAATAAGCATATTTTCAGGTTTCGAGGTGAATTTACCGGTGTTCCACGGACCGTTCAGAGCGGGCACCTGTCTTGTTCAGGCGCGGCTACGCACCCACGGACCGCGTGCGCTGGTAAAGTTCCTGCAATCTGCGACGCGTTTCCCGGCTCCGCGTGAAATCGATGGACTGCAGCGCTTTCTTTTGGAGAACACCGTGAAATTGATGCGATCTACCCTGCTGGGCAGCACGTTGCTGGCCGCGGCCGCGATGGCTGCGCTGGCTGCCACGAAACCGCCGATCAAGATCGGGGAAATCAACAGTTATTCGACCATTCCGCAGTTCACCCAGCCTTACCGGAAGGGTTGGCAACTTGCGGTGGAAGAAATCAATGTGGCCGGGGGGCTGCTGGGCCGCAAGGTGGAAGTCATCGCCCGCGATGACGAGGGCAAGCCCGAGGAAGCGCTGCGCCATGCCGTTGAACTGAGCGCCAAGGAAAAGGTGGACGTGCTGGCTGGCGGCTTCCTGTCCAATGTGGGACTGGCTCTGGCTGACTATGCGCAGAAAAACAGGCGGGTGTATGTCGCCAGCGAGCCGCTGACCGATGCGCTGGTCTGGGACAAGGGAAACCGCTATACCTTCCGGGTGCGGCCAAGCACCTACATGCAGTCTGCCATGCTGGTGGAAGAGGCGGCCAGGCTGCCGGCCAAACGCTGGGCCACGATTGCGCCCAACTACGAATATGGCCAGAGCGCCGTCGCCAGCTTCAAGGAGCTGCTCAAGGCCAGGCGACCCGATGTGGAGTTTGTCGGTGAGCAGTGGCCTGCGCTGGGCAAGCTCGAGGCAGGCACCACGCTGCAGGCCATCATGCAGAGCAAACCTGACGCGATCTTCAACGTGACATTTGGCGCCGATCTGGCCAAGCTGGTGCGCGAAGGCAACCAGCGCGGTATTTTCCCCAGAACGCCCGTGGTGTCGCTATTGTCGGGCGAGCCTGAATATCTCGATGTGCTGAAAGACGAAACGCCCAGGGGCTGGATCGTGACCGGTTACCCCTGGGATCAGATTGATTCACAGGAGCATGCCAGTTTCGCGGCCAATTACTACCGCCGCTTTGGCGAATATCCAAAGGTCGGCTCGGTGGTGGGCTACGCCACCATGCAGGCGATTTTTGCCGCCATCAAGAGGG
>JAHFQQ010000194.1:0-5384 GCA_023259235.1 Polaromonas sp.
GATTTGACCAGCAGCGCTCGCTCGGCGGCGTTGCGCGCCAGCAAGCGGGCACCAGGTACAGGGGTAAATGGCACGGCGACCACCGCTTTGGGGTAGTAGTGCAAGCCGTGCTGCCGGTAGGCGCTGGCCCAGGCGTGATCAAACACGTATTCGCCGTAGGAATGGTCCTTGCGGTAGAGGGCGCAGGCGCCTGCCAGTGTTGCACCCTGCCAAAGCGTGATGAAACGCGGTGTCCAGCCGGTTTCGGGCGTGGCGCTGCCGCTGGTCTCCAGGGCGGCCAGGTATTCGTGGCGCATGAAGGGATTGGCGTTGCCGTCCAGGCTCTGCGCGGCCAGCAGGGCGTTCCAGGCGGGGGCGTTTACCTGCAGCGCGGAAGCCAGCACGCGGATGACATAATCGTTTGAGTTGTTTTTCACGCGTTGTACGGTGTTGCTTCAGGGTTCAATTTTTTCATGCCACTCAAAATCTGCGTCGCCCAATTGAACTATTGCGTCGGCGATATGCCGGGCAATGCACAAAAGATTATCGACGCGGCCCGCACGGCCTACCAGCAGGGCGCACGGCTGGTGCTGACGCCAGAGCTGGCGATATGCGGCTATGCGGCCGAAGACCTGTTTTTGCGTCCCTCGTTCATCCAGGCCTGTGATGATGCCGTGAATCACGTAGCCAGCGTGCTGGCCGGGTTAAAGGGCTTGACCGTGGTGGTCGGCACCCCCACGCATGGCAACAGCGGGTTGGGGCTGCGCACCAAAAGCGTGGAGGTGCAGCAGCGGCACAATGCCGCCAGGGTGCTGCGCGAAGGCCGCGTCATTGAAACCTACGCCAAGCGCGAGCTGCCCAATTACCAGGTGTTTGACGAGCGCCGCTATTTCACGCCGGGGCAGGGCACCTGCGTGTTTCAGGCGGGCGAAGGCGCGGATGCCTTCAGCATCGGCCTGCTGATCTGCGAAGACGCATGGTTCGAAGAGCCCGCACGGCTGGCCAGGCAAGCGGGTGCGGAGTTGCTGGTGGTTATCAACGCGTCGCCTTTTCATGTGGGCAAGGGCGACGAGCGCGAGCAGATGATGCGCACGCGGGTGCTGGCAACCGGGCTGCCACTGGTGTATGCGCACCTGGTGGGTGGTCAGGACGAGATCGTTTTTGAAGGCCGCTCGTTTGCGCTGCAGGCTGATGGCGCGCTCGCGGGTCGGGCCCCGAGTTTTAAGGAAAATATATTTGTAGCCCAGGCGGAACGGGCGCAATCAGCTATTAAATTGGTAGCGATCACAGCCCCGGAACAGAGCAACGACGCTGATTTGTGGGATGCGCTGGTGCTGGGTGTGCGCGACTACCTTGGCAAAAACGGTTTTCCTGGCGCGATTCTGGGCCTGTCCGGCGGCATTGATTCGGCCATGGTGCTGGCAATCGCGGTTGACGCCCTGGGGGCCGACAAGGTGCGCGCCGTCATGATGCCGTCGCCCTACACGGCTGACATTTCATGCATTGACGCGCGCGAAATGGCCGGGCGCGTGAAGGTGCGGTACGATGAAATTTCCATCGTTCCAGAATTCGATGCTTTCAGGATGTCTCTGGCCGGACAGTTCAAGGGGCTCGCGCAAGATGCCACCGAGGAAAACATCCAGGCGCGTATTCGCGGCGTATTCTTGATGGCGCTGTCCAACAAGTTGGGCTCCATCGTGTTGACCACCGGCAACAAGAGCGAGTTGGCCACCGGCTACTGCACGCTGTATGGCGACATGGCGGGTGGCTTCGCGGTGATCAAGGATCTGTTGAAAACCACGGTGTTCCGGTTGGCGCGCTGGCGCAATGTCAATAACCCCTACGGCACATGCGCCAGCCCGATTCCGGAACGCATCATCACCCGGCCGCCGAGCGCCGAATTGCGCGCCGATCAGCTTGACCAGGACAGCCTGCCGCCCTACGAGGTGCTCGATGCCATTTTGGAGCGCTACATGGAAAATGACCAGAGCGTTGAACACATTGTGGCCGCCGGGTTTGAGCGCGCGGTGGTCGAGCAAGTGGCGCGGCTGATCCGGCTCAACGAGTACAAGCGCCGCCAGGCGCCGATCGGCATCCGGGTCACCCATCGCAGCTTTGGCAAGGATTGGCGCTATCCTATTACCAGTAAATTCCCTGCCTGACGCAAGGGCTCTCACGCTTTTCAGTTCGTGCAATATGCCGCCCGCCGAAGGCGGTTGCGCTTGCCCGGAACGGCCCGTTGCTGCGCACGCGGGTTATGCACGACAATATTCGAAAATCAACGGAGCCGCCCAGTGAAACTAATTACCGCCATTGTCAAACCCTTCAAACTTGAAGAAGTCCGTGAGGCGCTGGCCGAATGTGGCGTGACCGGCCTGACCGTGACGGAAGTCAAGGGGTTTGGCCGCCAGAAAGGTCACACCGAGCTGTACCGCGGTGCCGAGTACGTGGTTGACTTCCTGCCCAAGGTCAAGGTCGAGGTGGTGGTCAAGACCGATGACGTGGAGCGCTGCATCGAAGCCATTGTGCGGGCGGCCCGCACCGGCAAGATCGGTGACGGCAAGATTTTTATCACTGGTGTCGAGCGGGCGGTGCGCATTCGTACCGGCGAGGAAGATGAAGCGGCCGTATAAATTGCTGGCCCCCACGCTCGCCCACTGCGTGTGGCTCGCTGCCCCCCGAGGGGGCTAATTTCCCTTGGGGCGGCCCAGCGGAAAATTGCTGGCCCCCACGCTCGCCCACTGCGTGTGGCTCGCTACCCCCGAGGGGGCTGATTTTCCTTGGGGCGGCCAGGCGGAAAATTGCTGGCCCCCACGCTCGCTCACTGCGCGTGGCTCGCTACCCTCTCGATGCGCTTTTCCGCCTTGGGACGGTCGGCGGCGGAACCCGCTTTCATCGTTAAATCTGGTCAAGCCTGACGGTTGGAGCCGTCAGGCCTGCCGCCTGCACCAGCGCCTGCAGAAGAAGTACCGTATCGTTGCCGGCGCGAATCAGTCCCATTTGCCAATCGCTCATGAAACCTTGCTCCACGGTTGAGGCCAGAAAAGCCAGCAGACCATCGTAGTAGCCATGGAGGTTGAGCAGGCCGACCGGCTTGTCGTGGTAGCCGAGCTGTCGCCAGGTCCAGACCTCGAAAAATTCCTCCAGTGTGCCAATGCCGCCGGGCAGGGCCAGAAATGCGTCGGCATGCTCCGCCATGATGCGCTTGCGTTCATGCATATTTTCTACGATGTGCAATTCAGTGCAGCCGTTGTGGGCCCATTCCTTTTCCACCAGTGCCTTGGGGATCACGCCAACGACGCGGGCACCTGCTGCCAGGGCGGCATCGGCCATGATCCCCATCAGGCCATTGTGGCCGCCGCCAAACACCAGTTGACCGCCTTGCGCGCCTATCCACGTGCCAACCTGGCGCGCCATCATGGCAAATTCAGGAGCATGGCCTGGTCGCGAGCCGCAGTACACACAGACCGAAAAGGCGGCTTTGACCGGTTTCGTGGGAGAGGCCAATCCGGAAGTCATGCTGCCAACCGTTGAAATAGCGCGATGGCCCGGATCCCGGCGCAAAGCACCAGGCTGAGCAGCGCCGCGGCACTGCCCATATCCTTGGTGCGCTTGGAAAGGTCGTGCCACTCGGGGCAGATGCGGTCGATGGCGGTTTCCAGGCCGGTGTGGTGTTTCTGGGGATTGACCGCTTTTTTTGCCATTGCCTCGTCAATGGATCGGCGGTGGAGGGCGAAGGGCCGCGTGGAAGCTGAAACCAGGGCTTGTTTGGACATGAGGGGATTGTCGCGCAGCTTTGTGGCTGGCTGTGCAGTCAGCGATGATCAGACTGATCTGGGGCTGCTGCGATGGATTTGGATTTTATGCTGCTGCTCCCTTTGTTGACCTGCGCGGGCGCAACCGATGTGATTAGGCGTGTGCCGGCCAGGGCGTCGTGCCAGAACTGTTGCTGTGGATGAAAGCGCGCCAGAGTCGCCCAGACCGCGACCCATCCCAGCGTCATTACTGCCCCTTCCAGGGCAGGCAGGTGGAGCAGCCAGCTTATGCCCAGAGGCGGCAAAAACCATAGCCAGCTCAACAGGTAGCGCAGCAGCGCGCGTTGTTGGGTGATGGCAGCGCCGTGGGTGTCCACCACGCGAATGCTCCAGGTTTTCATCGCCAGCGTTTGCCCATTGGCCCAGAACCAGACGAAATAAATGCCAAAAACTACAAATACAAAGGCCTGCAAGGCATGGCGGTTGTCAAGAGCATTGCGGGTCTGGCTCAGCGTGCCAAACAGGTAGCCGGCAATGAAAACGACGCCAAACATCAATATGCCTTCGTAGATCCAGCAGGCCATACGCCTGAGAATTGAAGGTGTCTGGAGATTAATAGCTATCAATTTAGCAGCTAGAAAGATTTAATTTGCGCGGGCTGCGACGCCAGGCGATTCATGGATCCGGCCAGTTTGCAGGCAGGCACTGCTCAGCGCTGGGGCTCGGTGCCGACACCGCCAGCGGCAGGCTCGCCCATCAGTGGCCCTGCCGGGCGGGAAGCTGCCACTGCGGGTGAACTGGCGATTTCAGCCGCAGCCCTGGCGACGGGTTTGTTGACATGGGGGTGGACTATTGCGAGTTTCTGCCGTGCCACCGGTTTGACTGCTGCTGCGGCGCCGGCAGGTTTGGGACCGGCCTTTGCGAGCTTTTGCTTTTCTTCAGCGCTCAGGGCTTGGTAAGCCTGCCATTTGGTTTTTTTCTCTTCGGAGGTCAATTGCTTGGACAATTCCCTGGTTTTTCCAAAGTTAAGCCGTGCTTGGGCGCGTTGCTGCGGTGTGAGGCTGACCCATTCCTTCATGCGGCTATACATGACCGCCTGTTCTTGGGGCGACAGGGATGGGAAATTTTTCGAGATCTTCAGCCATTTGCGCCTTTGCGCCTCACTCATGCCAGTGTTCCAGCTCGAGGCCAGGGGCATGAGTGCCTGCTGCTGTGTCGGGGTGAGCTCAGCCCAGGATTGCCCGGAAGCGGTTGCCTTGGCGGGCGTCGTAGCCAGCGGCTTGCCAACCCCAGCTACAGGCTTGGTCGCTTGCGCGGCACCGAGGTTTGGCAGCGTCAGCAAACCAGCCAGCAACACACCCAGCGACAACTGTCGCAATTGCATTAAAACCCAGGCGCCCGGCGCCCCATGCTTGACGCGCTGCCGGTGCGTGAGGTTAAGTCGGGCTCGGGAAACGGCAGCTCGCACGATCATTGGGCGCTCGAAGCCTGGCGGGTCATCTTGAGAAACTGCACAAACCCCGGGTCTGCGAACGCGGCTGGCGGCAACTCATCGGTCAGCAATGCCACATCAACCTCAGCGACTTCCTGGGCGCGGTTGTCGTTCTGAATCGAATTGATAACCATCAGGCCCACCACCAGTGCAATCAG
>JAHFQQ010000194.1:5394-6711 GCA_023259235.1 Polaromonas sp.
CGGCACCACCGAGCCAATCCGGGCCCACCAGCTCAGTCCGTCATCGGAGCCCCAGGTGCGGGCCGCGCTAGCGCCAGCGCTGACGATGCTGCCTGCGGCCTGAATTCTTTCAACTTTGCGTTTTGCAATGGCCTGAACCCGAGCGGCTCGCAGACGCTCCGAGATGTCGTAAGGCAGATTTGCCGCACTGGCGGACAGGTACGACGCGGTTTTCAGGCCAAAACGGTCTTGCAGGATTTCCGCATTTTTCTGCAGTGATTGGTTCATAGTTTTATACCTTTGGCGCTCAGGGCTTTGCTCAGGGTGTGTACTGCGCGGGAACAGTGCGTTTTGACGCTGCCTTCCGAGCAGCCCATGGCCGCAGCCGTCTCAGACACATCCATTTCCTCCCAGTAACGCATCAGAAACGCTTCCCGTTGACGACTGGGCAACTCGGCTATCTCGCGTTCTATCTCATGCAGCAGTTGAGCCCTTTCCGTGGCATCCTGAGGGCTTTCGGTTCCCTCAGAGTGCGTCAGGGTCTCCAAAGTTTCCAGGAGATCGAAATCGCCGTCTTCTCCGGAGGATGCAAAATCGCTCATATTGGAGAAAATGGCGTTTCGGGTCTTGCGCCGGCGAAACCAGTCCAGCATGGTGTTGGACAAAATCCGTTGAAACAGCATGGGCAACTCGGCCGTCGGCTTGTCGCCATAATGCTGCGCCAGTTTCATCATGCTGTCCTGAACGATGTCGAGTGCCGCCTCTTCATCCCGCACATGATAAATGCTGCGCTTGAAAGCCCGTTTTTCAACGCTTTTCAGGAAGTCGGAGAGCTCTTGTTCAGTTGCCAACGGTTTCGGGTTCCAGTTTGTGCCGCACTGCAATCCGCGTGGTGCGCGGCTACCGTGTTTGATGAACAATCCACGCGTCTGCAGCGACGAAATTATCGCATCAAGACTGCTGTGGTCGCGCGGTTTTCCAGCCTGCGCACTATTGCGCGGCGTGAAATGTCATAATATGCCTTGCAATTCAAAGGCAAACGGGCCATGACTCGGCGGATTATGTTTTCGCTTATGGTTTTGGCCTCAAGTCTTGACGTGGCTTCACAAGAGCAGGCGAAGAGGCACCCAAGGTATTTCGTTAGAGAAATTCACAAAGGTTAATCATGGAAATCTCAAAAGCGGAAATCGCTTCCGCAGCAGCCGCATCGGCACACGCCAATTCGCAGGAACTCCGGGGCGCTGAAATTCTCGTGAAGGCGCTGCAGGCCGAAGGTGTCAAGTACGTCTGGGGTTATCCTGGCGGCGCGGTCCTTCATATTTACGACGCCTTTTACAA
>JAHFQQ010000195.1:0-3215 GCA_023259235.1 Polaromonas sp.
CCCCACTTTGCCCGCCGCTACACCCGACATGCGATGGCGCACGGCGTTCTACTGCGTCCGATTGGCAACACGATCTACGCCATGCCGCCCTATGCGATGGATGCCGAATCGGCCGATCATCTGGCGCGTGGCGCATTGGCGGCGTTGCAGGCCACGCTAAGCGAAAAAGGCCCTGCGCATGACTAAGCACGCGCCCCCGGTGGTGTCACTGTTTGTCACCGGCACCGACACCGCAGTGGGTAAAACGCTGGTCAGCGTGGCACTGCTGCATGCGCTGGCGCGCTACCGCTCTCGGGTGGTCGGCATGAAACCGGTTGCGGCGGGCACTGCAGGTGTCGACGACATGGATGCCAATGAAGATGTTTTAGCCCTGCGCGCCGCCTCCACCTGCACCGTACCCCCCGAGCTGGACAATCCAGTGCTGCTGCCCGACCCGGTATCCCCACACATCGTCGCAGCCCGTACCGGTGTGCAAATAGACATCGCCCACCTGGTGGCCTGCCACCGCGCACTGGCAAAGCTGGCCGACGTCGTGATAGTGGAAGGCGCAGGCGGCTTTCTTGTGCCGTTCTCGGAGACCGAGACCGGCGCTGACCTAGCACAAGCACTCGACCTGCCGGTGATACTGGTGGTGGGCTTGCGGCTCGGCTGCCTGAACCACGCCCTGCTAACCGCCGAAGCCATTCGCGCGCGCGGCTTGGTGCTAGCCGGCTGGGTCGCCAACCAGGTGGACCCCGCCATGCTGGCGCAGGAGGGCAACATTGCCTTCCTGCAGCAAAAGCTCAAGGTACCGCTGCTGGCCACTGTTCCCTTTCAGTCCACGCCCGATCCGCGCACGCTGGTTTTCACCCTTCCACGGGCATGGCAATGACAAACACTTGGCTAGACGACTTTCCGGCGCGCCTCAAAAAACTGGACCACACCCACCTGCGCCGCCGGCGCGCCGTGGTCACCCCCGACGGCGGTGCACGCCTCAAGGTGGACGGACGCAGCATGCTGGCTTTTTGCAACAACGACTACCTAGGCCTGTCCACGCACCCCGACCTGGTGCAGGCGGCATGCCAAGGTGCCAAGGCTTTTGGCGTAGGCTCCGGCGGTTCGCCGCTGGTGAGTGGCCACAGCCCTGCCAACGCGGCGCTGGAACTGGCGCTCGCAGAATTTGTGGGCCTGCCGCGTGCGCTTTATTTTTACGCGGGGTTTTCCACCAACACCGGCATCATTCCGGCGCTGGCAGGAGCCGGTGATGCCATCTTTTCCGACACGCTAAACCATGCCTGCCTGATTGACGGCGCCCGGCTTTCGCGCGCGCAGATTCACCGCTACGCACACGCTGATCTGGCCGCGCTGGAGCGTGCATTGACGCAAAGCAGCGCCCGGTGCAAGCTGGTCATCAGCGACGCCGTGTTCAGCATGGATGGCGACAGCGCCAACATTCCTGCACTCCTGGCATTGTGCGAGCACCACGACGCACTGCTGCTGCTGGATGACGCCCATGGCTTTGGCGTACTAGGCCCACAAGGCCGTGGCAGCTTGGCACAAGCCGGACAATACGGCCCCAACACCTCGCGCCGCGTGCTCTACATGGCCACGCTGGGCAAGGCCGCCGGTGTAGCGGGCGCCTTTGTGGCGGGCGACGACGCACTGGTGGAGTGGCTGCTGCAAAAAACCCGCAGCTATATTTATGCCACCGCCGCTCCGGCGCTGCTGGCCAGCGCCTTGCGCGCCAGCCTGCAACTGATAGAGCATGATGAGTGGCGCCGCACCCATCTACACAACCTGATTGCGCGCCTGCGCACCGGCTTGACAGACAGACTAAAGAACAGTAGCTGGCAACTGTCAGAATCCCAAACTGCCATTCAGCCGCTGCTAATTGGCCGCAATGACGAAGCCATGACGGTAATGGCAGGCCTGCGCGAGCGCGGCCTGTGGGTCCCCGCGATCCGTCCGCCTACCGTACCTGAGGGCACGTCCCGCCTGCGCATTGCCCTGTCGGCTGCCCACAGCGAAGCAGACATCGACCAGTTGATCGAAGCCTTGGCCACATTGGCCAGGGCATCCCGCTGACGCCGTGCTGATGGACGCTTCAGATAGACTTAAAGGCAATTTTACGAAGGAAAACCCATGTCCCACGTTGGAGAACAAGCCATTCTCTTGCACCCCAGTACCCAAGCCCAGCAGTCCCCCGAGACCAGCACCGAACGCTGGCGCATCGACGCGATTGAAGCGCTTTTCAACCTGCCCTTTCCAGCACTGATGCACCGCGCGCAAACCGTACACTGTGAAAACTTTGACCCCACACGGGTTGAATTTGCCACACTGCTGTCGGTCAAAACAGGTGGCTGCACCGAAGACTGCGGCTACTGCCCCCAAGCCGCCCGTTACGACACCGGCGTGGAGGCCAGTAAGCTGATGGAGCCCGAAGAAGTGCTGGCTGCCGCCAAGCGCGCACAGGCCGCAGGTGCCACGCGCTTTTGCATGGGCGCGGCCTGGCGTTCACCAAAGGAGCGCGACATCGAAAAAGTGGCCGAATTGATACGTACCGTCAAGGCGCTGGGCCTGGAAATCTGCGCCACGCTGGGCATGCTCGAAGACGGCCAGGCGCAAACGTTGCAAAGCGCCGGGCTTGACTATTACAACCACAACCTGGACAGCGCACCTGATTTTTATGGTGACATTGTCACCACGCGCAACTACCAGGATCGGCTCGATACCCTGGCGCACGTGCGCAGCGCCGGTGTCAAGGTCTGTTGCGGCGGTATTGTGGGCATGGGCGAAACGCGACGCCAGCGCGCCGGTCTGGTGGCTGAACTGGCCAACCTCGCGCCCTACCCCGAGTCGGTGCCTATCAACAATCTGGTGAAGGTGACAGGCACGCCGCTGGCCGAGCAGGCAGACTTGGATCCGTTTGAATTTGTCCGCACCATTGCCGTGGCGCGTATCACCATGCCCAAGGCCCGGGTGCGCCTGTCAGCGGGCCGCCAGCAAATGGGCGACGGCGTGCAGGCCCTGTGCTTTTTGGCCGGTGCCAACTCCATTTTTTATGGCGACAAGCTGCTGACCACCGGTAACCCCGACACCGACGCCGACCTCCGCCTACTTGCGCGCCTGGACCTGCACCGCGCGGAACCGGATGGCCGCTGATGCAGTTGCGGGCCAGTAAAACCAGACGCACCGACAAACCAGGCAGTCCTACCTCTCCAAATACCACTGAATGA
>JAHFQQ010000195.1:3225-5415 GCA_023259235.1 Polaromonas sp.
AAGTATTTGGCAACAAAGCCGACCATGCCGAAGGCCAGTCCGAGAAAGATCACGAAAGTGCCGAGCTTGCCCGCCTTGGACTCCCACGCCAGGTGGCCGATGATGAACAGCATGTAGAGCATGAACGCCCCCACGCCAAACGTCAGCCCGAAGGCCGCGATCTGCTCTTCGGAGTATTCGAACATCAGGCAACCTCCACGGGGCCCAGGCGTTCCGGCAGCGCGACGGCATCCACCACGTCGCGGTAGGCATGCCAGCTGGCGTGGCCCATTAGCGGCAGCAGGACAATCAGGCCAGCCATCAGCGTGCCAAAACCCAGCAGGCTCAAGCCCATGATCAGGGCAGCCCACAACGACAGCGGCACGGGATTCGTCAGCACCGCCTGCAGCACATCGACGCGGCGGTCCAGCAGCAAGGGCATGGAAATCACGCTGGAGACAAAGATGGGCACGGCCATGAGACCCCCCAGCGTGAGCCAGAGTTCAAACAGGTAGGCGTGGGGTGCCAGCACCACATGACGCAGGAAGTCCAGCCTCCAGTAGCCACCGCGCACCGCATCGCGCGAGCGCTGCCAGCGCGTCCAGGTCTTGATGATGAGCCGCAAATCAACGGCTTCACCCCGTTCGAGCGCACGGCTGATCGGATACAGACTGGTCGCCAGCACCGGCGCTACCATCAGGAAGCCCGAAAACGCTCCGGCCAACAGCCAGAAACGGTCACGCGCGAACAGCAGCAGCAAGGCACCGAAGCCCGCCGGCACCAGACCATGCACAAGACTCAGCCAGCCACCATGCCGCATGTCCTCCCAGCCACGGACCAGCCAACGCAGCGGCTGAGCCAGCCCGATAGCGCGGATGGCCGGCAGTGGAGGCGGGGAATGAATTTTCGAATGAACCACGATAGGCGCAAGCTTAACCGGACCAGGCAAAGTACAAGAATTCCTTCCCTGCTGTGCGCCGTGCTCACCAGGAGCATGCATTGCGCGAGCAGCGGCGCGGAAAGCCTGGCGCAAACAAATGCGCAAAGCGATGCAAATCGGGAGCCCATCGCGGGCGAGTGTCTCAACGCCGCTGCATCGAGCAGCTATTCATCACGCGAAACCGCGCGCTGCATGAAACACTTCAATTTCCAGTCAGGGCGCCATAGGCGCGACGAGTCTCGGGCGCCACCGACTTGAGCACCAGCGCATACGGTGTTTTGTGCCGACCCAGCATTCGTGCCGAGGCAACCGCTTTGGACCTGCAAAACCAGTGACAGGTGTGCTGCATCAAAAACAGTTCGGCTGACAGCGTGAAGGCCTTGTCTCTGGGTGTCCGATCAGGGCTGCCCTGTGCGGCGCTTGTGATTCCTTGCGCATGAAGCATCAAACACCTGCGCAGGTCAAAGGTCGCCTTCGGGAAAAGCCTTTCCGCGAACGGGATCGGAAAGGCGAACTTGCTCACGCGCGCCTGCGCCTCGGCCACTTTGGAAAACTCGGCGGCAAAGCTGTTGAACTGACTGCAGAGCTTCGCCTCGGTGGTGTTCAACAGGCTCCAGATGCTGTCGCGGCGTTGCGAATCTTCCTCACCGAGCGCGCGCAGGTAGCCTTCGGTCAGGTGTCCCATCAGTTTTTCAATCTGGTATTTTCCAAGATGACTTCCCAGCAAGGCAATCCGCCTGCGCTCATTCCTCGATTTGAGCAGGTAAGCGCCAATGGCGATCAGCATCGCCAGAACAACAATTTCCATGACTGCTTCGCGTTGATGTGGATACGATCGCAGTGTAGGCCACCCGAAGTCGCCATGCTCGCCTCTGGCTGCCGCAATGCGCGCAGCAACGGGCAACGCCTATCCGCGGCCAGCAGGGCGGCCGCGTTTGGCGGCTTCACGTCCAGCCTGCCGGGCGTCCTCTTTCTGCAGGTTGGCCTTCTGTTCGCGGCAGTAGGCAAACAGGGCGTCAAGCTCAGTTGATTTGTCAAAGACCGCATCGGCCCCGAGGGCAGCCGCCCGTTGGCGGATTTCTGACGTGGCGTAGTTCGTCAGAACAACAACCTTCTGGTAGCACTCGCGATTGCGGCAACCGGCCAAAATGCCCAGACCGCTACCCTCCTTCAAAAACAGGTCGACGATGGCCAAATGCCAGGTCCCGTCATGCATGTCGAGCCAGCGGCTGGCTTCGGCCTGCGTCGCGGAGTGGGCGGTGACGATGACA
>JAHFQQ010000195.1:5425-6676 GCA_023259235.1 Polaromonas sp.
CAGGTTTTCAACGACGATCGCGTGGTCTTCCGCCAGGTAAGTGATGAGTGTCTTCATGGGCGAATGTGGGTTGGTGCATTGGCTGGTTGCGGCACATTGCGGCAATGCGGATAACCCATGAAAACACTTCCGGTTCACCGACGCCGTCATCCGTTGGCGAGTATTGAAGTAGGACAAGCGCGGAGTCGCCGGTAGCATAGTAACCGTCCTGGAGGCAAAAAGGTCTCGCGTTTTGCGGCGCGCTCCGGGTTGTGGCATGAAATGGCGCAAACAAACCGGGGAGCCCTCACGCGGCTCAAGCCTTGGGCAGCGTCACCCCTACCTGGCCCTGGTACTTCCCGCCGCGGTCCTTGTAGCTGGTTTCGCAGACTTCGTCGCTCTCGAAAAACAGCACCTGCGCGCAGCCTTCACCGGCGTAAATTTTGGCGGGCAGCGGCGTGGTGTTGGAAAACTCCAGCGTGACATAGCCTTCCCACTCGGGCTCGAACGGCGTGACGTTGACGATGATGCCGCAGCGCGCATAGGTGCTTTTGCCCAGGCAGATGGTCAGCACGTTGCGCGGGATGCGGAAGTACTCCATGGTGCGAGCCAGGGCGAAACTGTTGGGCGGGATGATGCAACTGTCGCCGTGAAAATCGACGAAGCTTTTTTCATCAAAGTTTTTCGGGTCCACCACCGTGCTGTGGATGTTGGTGAAGACCTTGAACTCGGGCGCGCAGCGGATGTCATAACCGTAGCTGGAGGTGCCGTAGCTGATGATCTTGTGGCCGTCCCGTTCGCGGATCTGGCCGGGCTCGAAAGGTTCGATCATGCCGGTGGTTTGCGCCATGCGGCGTATCCATTTATCGCTTTTGATGCTCATGGGAACTCAACTCCTAAGGTTGAAGAATTGTAAGCAGGGACTTGGTCGGCCTGTTCTGCTACTGCTTTTATAGCTGTACGCGATTATTCTGTATGGGCTAGAGGCTATTTTTGTCATTAGTCCTGTGCTGCAAATGATTCAACCGCCAACGTCGCGCGTGGCGTGGGAGGCGGCAAGGTTTACGGGGATGCAAACGCCTTCAATTTTTTGAAACATTGATGGCAAACCGCGCAAGCACGGCCCTTGTCGCCTGACGGGTCGTTCATATCCGGGATCGGAATCCGGATTTATCCCGTCGGATAAACGGTGGCACCAGACCATCCAACGATCTGCATCGCGTTGAACAAGCAAAAATCCCCGTAACCTCTTGAATTACGGGGACTGTTGCT
>JAHFQQ010000368.1 GCA_023259235.1 Polaromonas sp.
TTGATGCCGCGCGCACGGCTTCTTTTGCAGGCCGTCATTTTGTGCGCGACAACGAAGCCAGCCAGCTCGCCGCGCTGAAGGCAGCGGGCATGCAGGTGGTGGACCACCCAGACTATGTCGCGTTTCGCGCCAGGACCGAGCCGATCTACGCCTCTTTGAGCGGCGATACCAAGAAGATTGTCGACGAGATTCTCAAGACTGAAAAATAACCGGGACACGGCGGGCTTCGACGGGCGTACCGTCCTTGGCGCGCCCGTTTCCAATTGCATGATCGGAGAGTGCATGGGACTTAGCCGCACACTACAGCGCCTCAGCGAGCAGGTCAACACTCTGATGGAGAAGTTGCTGCTGCTGGCGGGCGTTGCCATTGCCATCATCCTGTTCGCGCAGGTGCTGGCGCGTTACCTGGGAGCGTCATTGAGCTGGTCGGAAGAGGTGGGCCGCTACCTGCTGGTCAGCATCACCTTCCTGGGCGCCACCGTCGCCTACAAGCGCGCCCACTTTATCGGGCTGGCTGGCTTTGGCGCCAAATTTGGCCCCTTGGTGGAACGCGCTATCGTGCGGTTGCTGCAGCTGTTGACTCTGGCCTGTTTCAGTATGATCACCTGGTTCGGCGGGGTCTACACGCTTAATTCCTGGAACCAGACTTCGACGGCGGTGCAAATGCCGATGTCGATTCCGCTGTCCGTCATCCCGCTGTCGGGCCTGGTCTTCCTGCTGCACGTGCTGGCAGACATGACCCGGAAAAAGGCGGCGCCATGATCATTGTTCTGCTGTTCTGCCTGATGTTCTTTTTGATGGCGCTGGGGCTGCCGATCTCCCTTTCCATCGGTCTGCCTGCCATCGGCCTGATCGTGACGCCGGGCGTATTTCCCGATACGGTGGCGTTCACGGCGCTGGGCCAGACCGTGGTGCAGCAGCTTTTCTCCGGGGTGGACTCGTTTGACCTGCTGGCGGTGCCTCTTTTCATGATGGCCGGCGCCATCATGGAAGTGGGCGGAATCTCGCGTCGCCTGATTGATTTCTGCGACAGTCTGGTTGGCTGGGCGCCTGGTGGCCTGGCGGCCGCCTGCATCGTCGCCTCGATGATTATTGCCGGCATCTCCGGCTCGGCGGCTGCCGACACTGCGGCGATCGGCGCGGTGGTCATTCCAGCGATGATCCGTCAAGGATATCCCCCGGCCTTCGCCGCGGCCGTGGTGGCGGCGGGCGGCTCGATCGGCATCATCATTCCGCCGTCGATTCCGATGGTGATCTTCGGTTTCATGACCAACATTTCCACTTCCCAGCTTTTTGCCGGTGGCATGATGGTGGGCATTCTCATGGGACTCTCCTTCATGACGGTGGCGGTATGGATTTCCTGGCGACATGGCTACGGAGTGCACCAAAAATTCTCCTGGGGACAAGTGCTACGGACTGGCAAATCGGCAGCGTGGTCAATGGGGGCGCCCGTGGTCATCCTGGGGGGAATACTCAGCGGCGTCGTCACCGTGACCGAAGCGGCAGCGCTGGCGGTCTTCTACGCGCTGCTGGTCGGCACGGTGATCAACAAGGAATTGCCCTGGAAAGAATTGCCGGGCCTCATTGTGCGTTCCCAGGTCACTGCCGCCGCCATTTTGTTCATCATCGCAATGGCCAAGATTTTCGGCTGGCTGTTGGCCATGCAGCAAAGCTCCCGGTTGCTCGATGTGTTTGTCAACTCGCTGGCCCTGCCGCCGACCGGATTGCTGCTGCTGATAATGGCGATGCTGCTGATCATTGGCTGCGTCATGGAAACCACGGCGGCTTTGCTGCTGGTGGTGCCGGTGCTGGCCTTGTTGACGCCACAGATGCAGGTGGACCCGGTGCAGTTCGGGGTGCTGGTGGTGGTCAACCTGGCCATTGGCATGCTGACACCGCCGGTGGGGATCTGCCTGTTTGTCAGTTGCGGCATCGCCGATGTCTCGCTTGGGAAAATCTCGCGCGCCGTGATTCCCCTGGTTAGCGTTGCTTTTCTGGACCTGCTGATCGCCTGTCTGTGGCCGCCACTCACCATGTGGCTGCCCACCCTCCTTTACAGCTAGTCAAATGGACCAGCCCATGGACACACCGACCCCGAACCCGCTCCTTGTTCACGAACTCCGCCTGCGGGCTGTCCCGGCGGCGCTGATCGAGGC
>JAHFQQ010000196.1 GCA_023259235.1 Polaromonas sp.
GGACTCAATTTCGGTTGGAAGCTGATCGTTGTCGTTCGGATTCCGTTTGAACCACAGGTTGAGCAGCGCCTGCGTGACATGTCCGACTGGGTGATTGATGGCCTCGGCAACAGGTTGGTCAATCGGCTCGCCATTGCGCGTCATTCCGGTGCTTGCTTCGAACGGCAGGCCTAGAACGCGGCGGCACAGGTTCAGCAGAATTTCCTCGTGCTGATTGATCGACTTCGAAACGGTGTCGATCCACCACGTTACACCGTGAGCAATCTCCTGCATGACGGTGTCGGGCATGGTCTGCACCAGCGGCGCGGCGTATCGCCAGGACCGCAGCACCATTCCCTCTTCGCTCCAGGCCTGCAGTGCCTCGCGCCATCGGCCGGCTGGCCATACACCATCCCGTGCCAGATCGCATAGCGCATACAGGCTGTGAAAGAAGCGGGTGCGGCAGACGTCGCGCCACGTGTCCTCGTAGAAGGAGCGCCGTTCTGGCTGCGGCTTTGTGAGCCATTGAACGAGTTCGCGCCGCTTTCGAGGTGCGATGTCAACATCCCGGCGTTCTTCATAGTCAGGGTCGCCGGTGCCGCTCATCCAGTGAGAGAACTCGTCACGCTCATTGGTCGCCAACTGCCATTGCGGGTATGCATTGGACAGCTCTGCCAAGCGTGCCTTGGCGGTAGCGCCCAGTGCGAGGTCGGAAGTATTCAACTTGGCCAGATGCAGCCAGACTGAACGAGCCACCAAGTCTCGCCAACGATCTGGTTCGAGATCGTCCCGGTACATCTCGCGCGGCGGGCCGGCCAAGATGGCGGCCTCCAAACGTTCCTGAGTGGCCCCTGCCAATTGGTGCCCCTGCAGAACCAATAGTCTAAACACCTCCCGCCCAGTATCTGTGGACCAAAGCCACCAGCCGCCATCGGCCAACAACCCACCCACCCACTGCTCCGGAGCGATGCAATCGTCCTGACTGGCGGCAAACAGTGCCAGTCGTTTGAAGGTGGGATAAGGCAACTCGAACCAAGCCTGGGCAATCCGCGTAGCGCGAGCACTGTCAATGCTGCGAACCGCCAGCCACGCGTCGCGCAGCAATTCGATCAAGGTCACCCAGTCGTGGAAACTCCGGTTTTGCCAGTGCCGGCTGATGGACGGTAGATCCCAGTGCGATCGGTCGCTGTGGTCGCCGGCCTCACCCAACTCGTGCAACAAGTCCAACGCGTCACGCAGCAGTTGCTGAAAATCCTCCAGCAACTGCGGCAAGGCAGACGCCCAGCGCTCGTCGGCAAGGTCGCGCAGGGCCGAATGCACGTGATCGGCGGCCAGCACCAGCTCCCAGTCCACCAATTGCCGCAAGCGCGTGGGATCGTCCGTGCTCTCTGTCTCCTCTCCCCAGCGAAACGGCTTCTTCAAGGCCACCTGGGGTGCGAGCAGCTCGCGCAATTCCAAGCGCAGCGTGGTGGTCAGTCCCTCCCGCTTCAGCCGACCTTTCCAGCGATAGAGATCGGGATCGTGCCACGGTGATTTGACCCGCCCGCTGAGCAGCAGGCGCCACAGCGTGCGCATCATGGGGCCTGGAATGGCCTTTGGCGCCTGTAAGCAGATTTCATCCAGCTCGGTGGTCTTGCCTTCCCGCTCCAGTGAAGCAAGGCGGTCCAGTTCTTGCTCGATCAGCCATGGCCAGCGGTCGTGCAACTGGCCGCCACGTTGCGCGATCCAGATTACCAGCCTCGGGTCATCCAGGTGGCGCACAAGCCAGCGGGCCAGATGAAACATCACGTCATCCCACTGGCTGCCGGTAATGCCACCGGAGACCAGCAGCATCGGCGGTGCGCGGTTATAGGGCGCTGGCCGGCGAATCACGCTGAAGCTCAACTTGGCATCCACCTCGTCGCGTGGGGGCACGCCAAAGCGCGTCAGATCGCTGTGCTGAAAGCGTTCGTCCGAGAAGGCCTCCAGCAACCAGTCCAGTGATGGGACGGGGTTGAAGTCGGCAAAGCGTTTGGCAGGCAGTCCCGACTTGTCCGACAAGGCCCACAACATCCGGCCGACGAAGTCGTCTTGCTGCGTACTCGCCGATGGCCGTGCCAGGGCGTGACTGACGACAATTCGCTCCTTGCCCAGTACGCCGTCGCGGTAGGTTTCCGCCCAGGCGTGCAAGGTTTTGTGGAGCGCTGAATGGTCATGGCTACCGGCGGGCACTTCGTAGAGGATGGGCGTGACGCCCTTGGCTTCCCATTCGATGGTCTTGCGGCGCTCCTGCCCCGGCTCGCAGTCGCCCAGTGCCCAGGCTTGCGGCATGACTTCGCCCAGCATGCGGTCGGCAGCCAGCGCATCCATCATGTAGCGCAGCACCGGATCGTTGATGCTGTAACCCACGAAGCAGACCACGTAGTTGCGGAACAGCTCGCTCACGAAGCGGGCAGCCCATCGCTCGGTGAGGTAGGCCAGTCCGAAATCGCCGCTGGTGACGACCAGCCGGTTCAGGGCCGTGTCGTCCGTTTTGTCGGACAGCAGGCCGTGCAGGTAGACCAGCCCGTTCCAGCGGCTGTTTTTTGGGATCGGCAACATCGGTGCGGCATACGCTTGGAACGCTTGGCCTGTGCGCTTGGACGCCGTGTGAAACACGCGGTCGAAGTTGGTGGTGACCAGCCGCAGCGCGCCCTCACGGCTGCGCGCCAGCCGCAACAGTGCCGCCTGCGTATCGGTGGCGCCCTTGCGGCGCAATTTGGGCTTGAGTGCCTGTGCCAGCGCACGGCGGACGGCAAGGCGCTGCCCCGGTAGACGTCGCTCCAGCAGGTCGAGCGTGGCATCAAACTGACCTCGGTCCAAGGCCTCGCGTTCAATGTCCCAGGGTGCCGTGCCGTTCAGCCGGTAGATTTCTTCCACCAGCCCCTTGAAGCCCGGCAGGCCGGCGGGATACGAAATGCCAGCGCCGCAGAAAAACACTACGCGTCCCTCCTCGTGTGCTTGCAATAGCGCATCCGGAATATCGGGACCATTGGTGATGAACTGCACTTATTTCCTATGTCCTATTTAATTGAAGCTATCCAGATTTTTCTGGGGCAGCTCAAATCGGATTTCAGCACGATGTCTATCCATGTTGAACAAGTAGCTTGATATTGATCAGCTTAATTGACTCATTGGTCAGCCTGGGGACCTTGTATTCTCGCCCACCTCCAAGTCGTTGTCCGCTTTTGGCCCGTTGCCGGTGCTCCAGTCATCGAAATCGTCGCCACATTGCTGACGGTCAAGTTTCTGGTTCCAATGTCGGGAATGGAGCAAGCAGTTCCGGAGGTCGACTGACTCTTGTCAGTCTGTGGCCGACGGTCAACTTTCTCGGAAGCTGACATTCAGATTGAAGGTCTGCAATGGAGCGGGATGTACTTCGGCAGTGCAGCGGTTGCGGCCATTCGCCACGGGCTGCTTTCTGGTCACTCAGTCACAAAATTTTGATTTGCACTCCGGCGTCTGTCCTGCGGTCAGAAAAGTTCCGTCAAACCACTTACCCATGTGTTTGTGTCACGTTGATTTGTGTACGAGAGAGTTTTCACAAAAGCGACAGAAACGAAGATGAAGGGGCCAATGCATCTGTGTACGGAAATACCATTGAACTAAAGCGTCACGCGGTGGTTGGTCTACCCAAGCTAGGGCACTGGCGGATACCGAGCTAGTCTTCGCCGCCGTCCTCATTCACAGGGTAGTCATACCCTGCTTCCCACCCCTTCTCTTCCGCTTGCGCGCTAAGTGCAATATCGGCCATACCAGAATAATTCATCTGCGCGCCGGTATCATCGTGCTCCCAGTTCGAGCTACCTGAGCGGTTGTATCCGGTATGGTCAAGAACGACCGAACTGCGCCCTTCGTCTTCGCCATCACCGTAGACTGGTTGATTGAGCATCTCACGGGCGTAGCTGTTCGTCTTGCGCAACTCCTCGATATGGGCGTCAATTTCGGCCTGCGGTCGATCTTGAGCCCACTTTTCGACTTCGTCGTATTCCTGGCGCTCTTCGGCTGCGTTCGTAGCTTCTCCCCTAAAGTCGCCAGTTTAAGCCGATGGGCTCCAAACAGCCAGGCTGTTCATCCCATTCATTGCTGCGCTCGACAAGTTCCCGCGTGATCGTGGCGTTCGCGGCGTGGGGTTGGACCAGTTATGACGCAAACCTGGCATCCGGTTTCGGCATTTGTAGACCTGCCCATTTCATCAGCCCATTAAACGACCTTTTCCTTGGCAAAGAGGGTGTTCATGCGTAGGTCAGATACCATCGGTGTGATTTGGCAAAGTACACTTTATTTCAAAGGTTTGCGATGGGACTTTTCGACAACCTCAAAACAGCAGGCGCAGCCAATCGACTCACTGAAGAAGCTCTCTACGCAGAAGCATTAAGAGAGATTGAGTCAGGCATGCGCAGGGACGGCATCTGGGCGATGGCGATGGCTGAATCCGACATGGATCAAGGGAAGGCCGGTGCGCGGTACATCAAGCTTCGCGTCCAATCGCTAAAGGATGAAATAACACTTCAACTGAAGGCGGCAGCTCTGGTTGAGGAACAAGAAAACCAGCGGCGAATCGCGGAGGCAGAGGCCGACGCTCCCAGACACCCGGGTTGTGGAGGAATCATTGTTCGAACTGATGCAGGCGGTTGTGTAAATTGGCAATGTACGAGGTGCAAAGCAAAAGGGAAATTTGAGCGCGGTGTTTCATATGGAACTATGAAAAACAGGTGAATAACGTGAATGGCACGCCCATCAAAAACGATCGCTTCTGCCCCACTTTACATGACCCCCCGTCGAGTCAAGTGAGCCTGGTAAACGGTAGCACTGAATGACCGCAATCAGTGGCGGAATTTGAAGACCCTGTTCCAGTCTGAAACAGACGATCAACGCAGCTTAACTGGGCGTCAACAATAGTCCAGCAACAAGCGAAGCGCCCCAGACAAGCCACCATTCCTTCATGAGCAAACTCTCCCACTCCCGCGACAAGATCTACAAGACAGTGGCGCGCCAGTTGCATGGTGTTGTGCCCTGCTGGGTCTGCGGCGAGCATGTGCTGCCCGCCGCCGCAACGCTGGAACACATCAAGCCACGGTGCGAAGGCGGCAACAGCCATGCGGAAAACCTGGCGATCAGCCACGAGCTCTGCAACAATCAGCACCATCCCAAAGGGCGAGTCACCGCAACGGCGATTTTCTCAAGCAGTTTGGCCTTCCAACCCATATAGCTACTGCATAACCAGCTATGAAATACGGAGCGATCAGAGGGCGATCCAGTTCCCCCGCTTTGACAGCGCCCCTGCGCTGGCCGGTTCAGGCCGTTCTGGTCTGACAACATGTGGTCCGGAACGAAGGAAAACAAATGACCTGGCTGCTCTGGCTCGTTCTGGTTCTGTGCTTGCTGGCACTCGCTGCTGGCGGCCTCTCTGCTTATGGGTCCAAGCGGTGGACCGACACCACGCGGGCGCTGACCAGCAGGCTCGAAGCGGCCCGAATTGACGAGACGGCGCAGTCGCCGTCCCTGGCGCGCTTCGACTCGCGCGAACTCGAAGGCCTGCCCGCGCCGGTGCAACGCTACTTCCGTGCGGTGCTGAAGGAAGGCCAGCCCGTCATCGCCGCCGTCACGCTCGAACTCGCCGGCACCTTCAACCTGTCGGCCACCGGCGAGCAGTGGAAGCCGTTCACGTCGCGGCAACGGGCCGTCATCCGGCGCCCGGGCTTCCTGTGGGATGCCCAAGTGTCGATGCTGCCGGGTCTGGCGGTGCGCGTGGTCGACAGCTACATCGCGGGCAAGGGCCTGCTGCACGCTGCGGTTCTGGGCTTGTTCACTGTGGCCGACCTCAGTGGTGGCGGCGAGATTGCCCGCGGCGAATTCATGCGCTTCTTTGCCGAGGCGGCGTGGTACCCGACCGCGCTGCTGCCCAGCCAGGGCGTGCGCTGGGAGGCGGTCGATGACCGCTCCGCGAATGCCACCCTCGTGGATAGCCCGCTCACGCTGACCCTGCTGTTCCGGTTCAACGACGCCGGCCTGATCGACTCGGTGCGCGCCGAGGCGCGGGGCGCCATGGTGGGCAAGGAAATGGTCATGCTCCCGTGGGAAGGCCGCTGGTCCAATTACCAGGCGCGCGACGGCATGACCGTGCCGTTCACCGGCGAGGTGGCATGGCTGCGGCCGGAAGGGCGCAAGCCGTACTTTCGCGGCACCGTCACGTCGCTGACCTACGAGTTCTCGCCGTGATACCGCGCCTTTCGGTTGCGTGGGTGATGGCTGGCGTGATGGGCTTGGTCCTCGGGATTGCTGCCCTGTTGATGGGGTGGCGCTTCGACACGATATGAAGCTGGTCAGCGCCCGCCTGTGCGGACGATCCGATTGGCTGCGATCACCAACGCAACGCCGATAACAGTCGCGAGAAGTCGATCGGCCAGCACGCCTGCCCCGAGCGGCTGGCCAACATCAATAAGCAGGATGATCAGAAGTGTTATGGCTGCGGAATAGGCGAGGTAGTTTCTGGATTTCAGCACTGGCCGGGCACCCGCGAGCAGACCAATCGCAAGGATCAACCCCCAAACCGGCAGTTGAAATGCGAGGAGCAAGCCGGCAGCCAGCACGCCCAGCGCAGTGCCGATCGCCCGTTGCGTCGCCTTGATCGGAAAAGCCTCAACCTTTCGCTGGCTCAG
>JAHFQQ010000197.1 GCA_023259235.1 Polaromonas sp.
TCGGCCGCACCACTGGCCACCTTGGCCACAGTGGCGTTGATGCCAGCCGCATGGTCCTTGGGCGCTATCACGGCGTGGGCACCCGCACCGTCGGCCACGCGCAGGCAGGCGCCCAGGTTGTGCGGATCGGTCACGCCGTCGAGCACCAGCAGCAACGGCTGCTCGATGCCAGCGGCTTCCAGTTGCTCGAGCAACTCATCAAGCGACTTGACCTGGGCCACCGCATCGACGCGGGCCACCACGCCCTGATGGCCATGGCTGCCGCACATCTTGGCCAGGCGCAGGCCGTCTGATTCAATCAGCCGCACACCGGCTTCATGGACACGCTCGGCGAACTGGCGCATGCGGGCATCGCGGCGTGAGGCATCAAAAAATACCTCCAGCACCGACCTGGGCGCGGTTTTAAGGCGCACACCAACGGCGTGAAAGCCAAAAAGAACTTTGGGAGAAGAAGCCATGCCCAGATTATCGCCGCTGGCCTTGCAACAACGCCCCATCACTCTTTCCGGATGCGCCGGGCCAAATCTGCGAATACTATACTATTAATAGCATAATATTCAGGTAACACATGGGCTGAAGCTCTATAATGCCATCAATCTGCGCTGATTTGTCCGGCCTCTATGGTGATGCGGCGCTGGCAGCGCGCGGCAATTGCCGGGTCGTGTGTGACCAGCACCAGCGTCGTGCCCAGTTCCTGGTTGAGCGCAAACATCAGCGCCATCACGGTTTCACCGGTGGCAAAGTCCAGGCTGCCGGTCGGCTCGTCGGCCAGCAGCACGGCTGGCTGGACCACAAAAGCCCGTGCCAGCGCCACGCGCTGCTGCTCGCCGCCCGACAGCACTTTGGGATAATGGCCAAGACGCTCACCCAGGCCAACCCGTCTGAGCATTTCGGTGGCCATCGAACGTGCGCCTTTGGCACCTGACAATTCCAGCGGCAGCATGACGTTTTCCAGTGCCGTCAAATTGCCCATGAGCTGAAAGTTCTGGAAGACAAAACCGATCGTGCGGGCACGCAAGGCGGCGCGCTCATCCTCGCCAAGGGCAAACAGGTCCACGCCGGCCAGCCGCACCGTACCCTGGGTTGGCGTATCGAGCCCGGCAATGATCGACAGCAGCGTGCTTTTCCCCGAGCCGGAAGCACCCACAATGGCGGCGGTTTCGCGAGGCGCCAAGGTAAAGTCGATATCGCGCAAAATGCTTAAGGTGCCGCTGGAATCAGTCACCGACTTGAAAACATGCTCAACGCAAACAATTGGAGCCATGGGCAGCGTTGAAGAGGCGTTACCGGAAACAGAAACCACGGGTTCAAACATGTCAGCCTTGTCAAAAAACTTGCAAATAAAGCTTTCAGACTGTAGCAAGCTTGGCCCCGCCACGCGAAACCGTTGGGCAAAGCCATACCGCGCGTTGCTGGTCATGGCCGTGCTGGGCGCAACCGGTATCGCCCAGGCTCAGGAACAGGCGCAGGCCAAAGCGCCATCAACCCCTATCATCCTGGTGCTGGGCGATTCGCTGAGTGCCGAATACGGCCTCAGGCGCGGCACCGGCTGGGTGGCATTGCTGGAAAAAAAATTGGCCGGTGACAAAAAAACCGCCAGGGTGGTAAACGCCAGCATCAGCGGCGACACCACTTCGGGTGGGCGCTCTCGCTTGCCGGGTCTGCTGGCCCAGTACCGGCCGGGCACGGTAGTGATCGAACTCGGCGGCAACGACGCGCTGCGCGGGTTGCCGCTGGACATGACCGAGAAAAACCTGGCCGCCATGACGCAGGCTTCCAAAAAGGCCGGCGCCAAAGTGCTGCTGCTCGGGATGCAGGTGCCACCCAACTATGGCGACGCATATGCTTCCGGCTTTGCAAACCTCTTTCCCAGGGTGGCCAGGACTGAAAAGGTCGCACTGGTACCCTTTCTCCTCAAAGGCATTGCCGACGGGGACGATCCGCTCGCCAACTTCCAGGCTGACCGCATTCATCCCAACGAGCCATCGCAAGCCAAATTGCTGGCCAACGTATGGCCCGAATTGAAAAAGTTGATCAAGTGAGCATTGAACGCATTTCCGCCGAAGAAACACTCGGCAAATTGAGCCTGTTTTCCGACGTGATTGATGCCAGAAGCGAAGGCGAATATGCCGAAGACCACCTTCCCGGTGCGCTGAACTGGCCCAGCCTGCATGATGACGAGAGAAAGATTGTCGGTACGCAATACAAGCAGATCAGCCAGTTCGAGGCCAAAAAACTCGGCGCGGCGCTGGTTGCCAAGAATATCGCCGCGCATATCCAGCGCGATGTGCTCGGCAAGCCCCGCGAATGGCAACCCTTGGTGTATTGCTGGCGCGGCGGCAAGCGAAGCGGCGCGCTGGCCTTGATCCTTGACCAGATCGGGTTCACGGTCACGCTGGTCGATGGCGGCTACAAAGCCTTCAGGGCGGCGCTGGTAGCCGATTTGCCACAACTCGCCGCACGCTTCAGCTATCAGGTCATTTGCGGCCCCACCGGCTCGGGTAAAACCCGCTTGCTGCAGGCCCTGGCAGCCCACGGCGCGCAGGTGCTCGATCTGGAAGCGCTGGCGCACCACCGCAGCTCGGTGCTGGGCCTGATTCCGGGTGTGCCGCAGCCGAGCCAGAAGGCCTTTGACAGCCGTATCTGGGCTGCATTGCGCGGCTTTGACCCGGCCTGCCCTGTGTATATCGAAAGTGAAAGCAAAAAGGTCGGCAATCTGGCTGTTCCGGAGGGATTGATCACTGCCATGCGCGCCAGCCCCTGCCTGCAACTGGAGATGCCTGAGGGTGAACGGGTGGCGCTGCTGCTGGAAGACTACGATTTTTTTGTCAGGGACATCGAATTTTTCTGCGAACGGCTGTTGGCCCTGACCAAAGCGTGCGGCAAATCCACGGTGCAGGACTGGCAGGCGCACGCGCGCAACGGCGACGTGGCGCAGGTTGTGCGCGAACTGCTGGTCAAACACTACGACCCGGGTTACCTGCAGTCGATGCGGCGCAACTTTGATCAGTTCGGAACGGCCCGGGTGATTGCGCCACGCGACCATACGGTAGCGGCCATGGCCGAACTGGCGCAATCCCTGTTGGCGACCGGCACAAAGCAAAAATCCGACCTCGCTATTGAACCGTGAAGCCGGATTGAAGCGTAGCTTGCATGCTACCGTATTTATAGCCAACTATGTAGTCAGATAACGGGCCAGAGTCGCGTTTTACCCAGGAAATCAGCACTTCCAGAAGACCTCAGGGCGCAGGGTCTGCTGGAGCCGGGGCGCCGTCACTGCGTTGCTGGCCGTCCAGCGCGTCGTCCTCTGGCAGGTCTGGCTTGCCTTCGGCCTTGCGCTTGAGTTTTTCCTCTTTTTTCTTCTTTTTGGCCAGCTCTTTCTGGCGCTTTTCGTAGGAGTAATTGGGAGTTGCCACTGCGTGCTTTCTTGAATGATCAGCCCTTACTGTACTGCATTGCCATCAAAGCCTGTCCAGCGCCTGGGCCAGGTCTGCCTGCAGGTCGTCAACGGCCTCAAGACCTGTCGAAAAGCGCACCAGCACACCCTTGTACGGCCAGGCCGGCCCACGCATTGACGCCACGTTGTAAGGAACCACCAGACTGATCGGGCCACCCCAGCTGTAGCCCAGCTTGAACAAGCCGAGACTGTCACAAAAGCGCTCTACTTCGGGCACGCTGAAGCGTTCGTGAAACACCACGCTGAACAGGCCGGCCGCCTGGCCGCCGCCGCAGACACTTTTCCAGCTGGCATGGCCGGGCGAGCCCTCCAGGGCGGGATGCAGCACCTGCACAACTTCGGGTCGCGACTGAAACCAGCGGGCCAGCGCGCGCGCGCAGCGGTCATGGGCCGCGTAGCGCAACGCCAGGCTCGGCAGCGAGCGCAGCACGACCTCTGCGTCGTTGCCGCCCACACCCATCCCCATGCGCATGTGGGTGCCCTGAATGCGCGCATGCAGGGCCTCGTTGCGGGTGATGATGCTGCCCATCAAAACATCGCCGCCGCCGCTTGGGTATTTGGTCAGGGCCTGGACGGAAATATCCACGGACTCACCGCCCAGGTCAAAAGCATTGAAGGCCAGGCCAGCGCCCCAGGTGTTGTCGAGCGCGCAAATTAGCCCGCGAGCGTGACAGATGCGCAGCATCTCGATCAGGTCGGGGAATTCCATCGTCACCGAGCCCGGCGCTTCCAGCCACACCAGCCGGGTCTTGCTGCTGATTCTGGCGGCCAGATCGGACGGACTCATGGCCTCGTAGCGCTGATGACTGATGCCCCAGGCGAGCAGTTCACCCTCGGCCAGTGCCTTGCTGGGACCATACACGTTGTCCGGAATCAGCATCTCGTCGCCGGTCTTGAGCAGCGCCATGTTCACCAGCGCGATGGCGCTCAGGCCGCTGCAGGCCAGCACGCACCGCAAGCCTCCCTCGAGCGCGCACAGGCGCTCTTCCAGCATGAAGGTGGTCGGCGTGCCATGCAGGCCATAGGTGTAGCCCGATTTGTTGCGCCACTCACGGGTATGCATGGCGGCAACGCTGGGAAAGATCACGGTGGATGCCTTGAACACGCCCGGCTGCGGCGCCGAGAACCCTGCGGGGGGCTGGTAGGGATGGTGAATCAGCCGGGTGGTTTTATCGCTCATGACTGCATCGTAGCAAGTTGTCGCCAATCACACGGTCCACTTGGCCATGAGCTGCTCGGGACGCAGGCTGTCGTAGCTCTCAAACGGCTGGTGAATCCAGGGATTGGTGGGCAGCAGTTCCACCGAATAGTCGGCCTGAAAGCTTGACATGCCCTTGGTCCAGATCACGGCACTGCGCAACTCGGAAATCGGTTTGTAGTTGTTGCGCAGTAGTTGAATCACTGCATTCAGGGTATGACCCGTGTCGGCCAGATCATCGACCAGCAGGACCTTGCCGGCGATCTCGCCCCGCGGGGTGGTGATGAAGCGCGCAATGTCGAGGTTGCCCTGCACCATGCCCGAATCGGCGCGGTAGGAGCTGGTTGACATGATGGCCAGCGGCTTGTCGAAAATGCGCGAAAGAATGTCGCCCGGGCGCATGCCGCCGCGCGCCAGGCACAGGATGGTGTCAAACTCCCAGCTGGACTGGTGAATCCTGATTGCCAGCTTTTCAATCAGGTTGTGGTACTCGTCATAGCTGACATAGAGATGCTTGCCGTCTTCGGTCAACATGGGACTGCTCCTGATTGAATAGCTGGTTACGACCGTATTGATTGGGCTGATAACATATTTGGCTGAGTATTTTTACAAGTTGGGCCGGTCGCTCAGGCGGCGTAGGGGTTATGCAGCAGGATGGTATGGTCGCGGTCGGGGCTGGTTGAAATCATGTGAATCGGCACGCCCGTGGTCTCTTCGATCCGTCGCAGGTAGTGCTGCGCAGCAGCGGGTAATTTCTCATGGCGCGTGACGCCAACGGTGCTGTCGCTCCAGCCCGGCAGCGTTTCGTAAATGGGCCGGCAGCGGGAAATGTCATCGGCGCCCATGGGCAGGATGTCGGTGATGTTGCCATCCAGTTCATAGCCGGTGCACAGCTTCAGTTCATCAATGCCGTCGAGCACGTCAAGCTTGGTGATGCACAGGCCCGACAGGCCATTGACCTGCGCAGAGCGCTTGAGCAGCGCCGCGTCAAACCAGCCGCAGCGCCGGCTGCGCCCGGTGACAACGCCCTTTTCCGCGCCCACGGTGCTCAGGTGGTAACCCACGGTTCCGGGTTTTTCCCAGTCCAGTTCTGTCGGAAACGGCCCGCCGCCGACACGTGTGCAGTAGGCCTTGGTGATGCCCAGGATGTAGTGCAGCATGCCGGGGCCGACCCCGGAACCGGCCGCGGCATTGCCCGCCACGCAGTTGCTTGAGGTGACATAGGGATAGGTTCCATGGTCAATGTCGAGCAAGGTGCCTTGTGCGCCTTCAAACAGCAGGTTGGCGCCAGCCTGGTGGGCGTCATTAAGTTCCCGTGAGACATCTGCCATCATGGGCTTGAGCCGCTCGGCATCTTCCATCGCGTGCGTAAACACACTGTCAAAGTCAATCGCGGGCGCATGCAAAAAAGTGGTTAGGATGTGGTTGTGCAATTCAAGCAGCACGCGCAGTTTGCCGGCAAAGCGGTCCGGATATTTAAGATCCTGCACCCGCAAGGCGCGCCGTGCAATTTTGTCTTCGTAGGCCGGCCCGATTCCTTTGCCAGTGGTGCCGATCTTCTCGCTGCCGGCATCCTCGCGCATCGCTTCACGCGCGACATCGAGCGCGGCGTGAAACGGCAGGATCAGCGGGCAGGCTTCGCTGACGCGCAGGCGTGAGCGTACCTCGACGCCGACTGCCTCAAGCCGTTCAATTTCCTTGAACAACTGTTCCGTGGAAAGGACCACGCCGTTGCCGATGTAGCACTTCACGCCTGGTCGCATAATGCCGCTCGGAACCAGGTTGAGCGCCGTCTTCACACCATTGATCACCAGCGTATGCCCGGCGTTGTGACCACCCTGAAAGCGCACCACGCCCTGCGACATTTCAGTCAGCCAGTCGACCAGCTTGCCCTTTCCCTCGTCGCCCCACTGGGTGCCCACGACCACGACGTTGCGCCCGGCCACTGCGGTTTGCTTGTTTGTCATCTTCAGTTTCTCATTAAGGGTTGTTCGGGGAA
>JAHFQQ010000198.1 GCA_023259235.1 Polaromonas sp.
TCTTGATTGGCGGCAGGCCCAATTCTTCGGCAATCGCGCTGCTTTTGATACTCGCCGCCTCATCAAGCGTCTTGCCTTTCACCCACTCCGTCGCCAGTGAACTGGATGCAATCGCCGAGCCACAGCCATAGGTTTTAAAGCGCGCGTCTTCGATCATGCCGGTGGCGGTGTTGACCCTGATTTGCAGCTTCATGACGTCGCCGCAGGCCGGCGCGCCGACCATGCCGGTGCCGACTGTCTCGTCGTCCTTTTCAAAGGAACCGGCGTTGCGCGGATTCTCGAAGTGATCGACTACTTTTTGACTGTATGCCATGATCAAGCCCTGTTTTTCCGCATCACGGCCGCTCAGCGCGCGCAGCCGGTCATGGCTATCTTAATGCGCCGCCCACTGGATGCTCGACATGTCAACACCTGCCTTGAACATCTCCCACAACGGAGACAAATCACGGAGCCGGTCCACGGTTCCCCTGATCGTGGCCACTGCGTAATCAATTTCTTCCTCGGTGGTCCAGCGTCCAATCGTCATGCGCAGGCTGCTGTGCGCCAACTCGTCGCTGCGGCCCAGGGCGCGCAGGACATAGCTGGGCTCCAGGCTGGCAGAGGTGCAGGCTGAACCGCTCGACACCGCCAGACCCTTGATGCCCATGATCAGTGATTCACCTTCAACAAAGTTGAAGCTCATATTGAGGTTATGCGGAACGCGCTTCCCGGCATGCCCATTGAGGAACACTTCCTCCATGTCCTTGAGGCCGTTCCGCATGCGCTCGTGCAAAGCCCGAATGCGCCGGTTCTCTTCGTGCATCTCGGCGCTGGCTATGGCGTAGGCCTCGCCCATGCCGACGCACTGGTGAGTTGGCAAGGTGCCCGAGCGCAGGCCGCGCTCATGGCCGCCACCGTGCATTTGCGCTTCGAGGCGCACACGCGGTTTACGGCGCACATACAGCGCACCGATGCCTTTGGGGCCGTAGGTCTTGTGCGCGGTCAGGCTCATCAGGTCAACCGGCAGTGTCGCCAGATCGATGTCAACCCTGCCGGTTGCCTGCGCGGCGTCCACATGGAAAACCACCCCTCTTTCACGGCACAAGGCACCAATCACGGGAATATCCTGGATCACGCCAATCTCGTTGTTGACCAGCATGACGCTCGCCAGTATGGTGTCGGGCCGAATGGCTGCCTTCAGCGCATCCAGCTTGAGCAATCCGTCTGCCTGCACGTCCAGGTAAGTCACGTCAAAACCCTGGCGCTCGAGTTCACGGCAGGTGTCAAGCACCGCCTTGTGCTCGGTCTTGACCGTGATGATGTGTTTGCCCCTGGCCTTGTAGAAGTGCGCCGCGCCCTTGAGCGCCAGGTTGTCGGATTCGGTCGCGCCACTGGTCCAGACAATCTCACGCGGGTCGGCGCCAATCAGCGCGGCAACCTGCCCGCGCGCTTTTTCAACGGCGGCGTCGGCTTCCCAGCCCCATGCATGGCTGCTCGACGCAGGGTTGCCAAAATGCTCACGCAACCAGGGAACCATGACGTCCACCACCCTCGGATCGCACGGGCTGGTGGCGCTGTAGTCCATGTAAATTGGGAAATGCGGAGTATCCACTGGGCGCGCTCTTTGGTTCACTCGCTGGCTGACGGCCTGAAGCAACAGCCCAGGAGCAATCCGGGCAAAACCGGCAACGTTCGGACCCGAATCAGTCAGGACTTGGAAAATGCATTGCCCAGGGCGAATACGGAATTGGGTGCATTCACACGCATGGGTTTGACCACCGGCGCTGTGAAAACGGCCTTTTTCACCTGCGGCGTGTTCTCGATCACCACGCCTTTGGCAAGCTGCTCATCCACGAGTTTTTGCAGGGACACGGAATCGAGAAACTCGACCATGCGGCTGTTCAGCGACGTCCACAGGTCGTGGGTCATGCAACGCCCGCTTTCACCCAGGCAATTTTCCTTGCCGCCGCAATGGGTGGCGTCAATGGGCTCGTCCACCGACACAATGATGTCCGCGACCGTAATCTCGGAGGCCTTGCGGCCCAGCGTATAGCCGCCGCCCGGCCCGCGGGTGGACTCCACGAGTTCATGGCGGCGCAACTTGCCAAACAGCTGTTCGAGGTAAGACAGGGAAATTTGCTGGCGCTGACTGATGGCTGCCAGCGTGACCGGGCCACTATTTTGGCGCAATCCCAGATCAATCATTGCAGTGACCGCAAAGCGGCCTTTGGTAGTGAGACGCATAACAAGCTCCTTAAAGGACTGTCTTTCACCCTGAAAACTTGTGGTCCCCAGGGAACTCTTCCTCCGGCCACCCAGGCCAGTCAACCGGTTATGACGGGGGCTTTTATCGTGACTTAATCCTGACTGATTCAATCAAGTATAACACGGGGTGGCTTGGCGCGGACATCGTAGGAACCCAAGGCCAGCTCCCACAAGTGTCCCATTATTGCACCAAAATAGTGCGCAATTAATACGCCATACCCTCCGCAAAACCAGTCCTGCGCTAAGTCCGGTTTGCGCTTTCACTGGAAACCGGTATGACATTGTCAACGCCAGGCGCACCAAAGGCCTGCTGCTTCAGGGCATGCAACTGGTCGCGCACAGCGGCGGCCTTTTCAAATTCGAGGTTTTTCGCGTGTTCAATCATCTGCTTTTCAAGCCGCTTGATTTCCCGCGCAATGTCTTTTTCGCTCATGTCCTCAATCAGCGCCTTTTGCATCTCGAGTTTTTCAGCTTCCTTGCCGGATTTTTCGCTGTAGACGCCGTCGATCAGGTCCTTGATGCGTTTGACCACGGTGCGCGGGGTAATGCCATGCTCAAGGTTGAAGGCGATCTGCTTGTTGCGCCGACGCCCGGTTTCGCCAATGGCCCGTGCCATGGAGTCCGTCGTGCGGTCGGCGTACAGGATAGCCCGGCCATTGAGGTTTCGGGCGGCCCGGCCAATGGTCTGTATCAGGCTGCGCTCCGACCTCAAAAAGCCTTCCTTGTCAGCATCGAGAATGGCCACCAGCGAAACTTCGGGAATATCCAGTCCTTCGCGCAGCAGGTTGATGCCCACCAGCACATCGAACGCGCCGAGCCTCAAGTCGCGCAGGATCTCCACGCGCTCGACCGTGTCGACATCGCTGTGCAGATAGCGCACCTTGACGCCGTTGTCGCCCAGATAGTCCGTTAGCTGTTCGGCCATGCGCTTGGTCAGCGTGGTAATCAGGACGCGTTCATTTTTCTCGACCCTGATGCGGATTTCCTGCAGCACATCGTCAACCTGATGTGTAGCCGGCCGCACTTCCACCTGAGGATCGACCAGCCCGGTAGGCCGAACCAGTTGCTCCACGACCTGCCCTGAATGCTCCTGCTCGTAGGCAGCCGGGGTAGCCGAAACAAAGATGGCCTGGTGCATCTTGGCCTCGAACTCCTCAAACTTGAGTGGGCGGTTGTCCAGCGCGCTAGGCAGGCGAAAGCCGTACTCGACCAGGGTGGTCTTGCGCGACCGGTCGCCGTTGTACATGGCATTGAGCTGGCCGATCATGACGTGGCTCTCGTCAAGAAACATCAGCGCGTCCCTCGGGAGGTAGTCGCACAGCGTCGACGGCGGAGATCCCGGGGAAGATCCGCTCAGGTGGCGGGTGTAGTTCTCGATCCCCTTGCAGTGCCCAACCTCGCTGAGCATTTCCAGGTCAAAGCGGGTGCGCTGCTCGATGCGCTGCGCTTCGACCAGCTTGCCGCCAGCAACAAACTCGCCAACGCGCCCGGAGAGCTCCAGCTTGATGGTTTCAACCGCCGCCAAAACCTTGTCGCGCGGCGTGACATAGTGGCTTTTGGGATAAACCACAAAGCGCGGGATCTTCTGCCGGATGCGGCCGGTGAGCGGATCAAACAATTGCAGCGATTCAATCTGGTCGTCAAACAGCTCGATGCGAATGGCCAGTTCGGAATGCTCGGCCGGAAAAACATCGATCACATCACCGCGCACCCTGAACGTACCCCGCGCGAAATCCATGTCGTTGCGGCTGTACTGCATGCGAATCAGTCGCGCAATAATGTCGCGCTGCCCGGTTTTGTCGCCCACACGCGCAATGAACCGCATCTGCGTGTAGTCCTCGGGCGCGCCAATGCCGTAAATGGCGCTGACCGTGCCGACGATGATGGTGTCGCGGCGCTCGAGCACGCTCTTGGTCGCCGACAGGCGCATCTGCTCGATGTGTTCGTTGATGGCAGAGTCTTTTTCAATAAACAGGTCGCGCTGCGGCACATAGGCCTCAGGCTGGTAGTAGTCGTAATAACTGACGAAGTACTCCACCGCGTTCCGGGGGAAAAACTCGCGGAATTCGCTGTACAGTTGCGCCGCCAGTGTTTTATTGGGCGCAAACACGATGGCCGGCCGCCCGAGGCGCGCAATCACGTTGGCCATGGTGTAGGTTTTTCCCGAGCCGGTAACGCCAAGCAGGGTCTGGAACACCTCACCGTCGTTGACGCCCTCCACCAGCTTGTCGATCGCCTGCGGCTGGTCACCCGCGGGCAGGTAGGGCTGGCACAGCTCAAACGGTGAGTTCGGGAAGCGGACAAACTGGCCAACGCCGGTTGAATCCGGGATATCCGCTGCAGCACTGACAATTTCCATGGCTTCTGGCATAAACCCTCGATCAAGCCCCGTTAAAATTCAGGGCAACCTGACAGGATACGGCATTCAGACGAAAATGAGAACCGCAACGCCTCAATCGCCCCGCCAGATACGTCCATCCCGCCGGGAAGGTCGGGCAGCCCCGCCTGAATTTTCATTGGTTCCCTATTTTTCCAGGATATTCCATGTCTTTGTTCACCGCTGTTGAAATGGCCCCGCGCGACCCGATCCTGGGTCTGAACGAGCAGTTCAATGCCGACACCAACCCCGCCAAGGTCAACCTGGGCGTCGGGGTGTACTACGACGACAACGGCAAGCTGCCCCTGCTTGCCTGCGTGCAGGCTGCTGAAAAACACATGATGGAGGCTCCCAAGGCGCGCGGCTACCTGCCGATCGACGGCATCGCTGCTTACGACACCGCCGTCAAAAGCCTGGTGTTTGGCGCTGCCAGCGAGCCCGTCAAATCCGGCCGGATCGCGACCGTGCAAGCCCTTGGCGGCACCGGCGGCCTCAAAGTGGGCGCCGATTTCCTCAAGCACCTCAATCCCGCTGCCAGGGTGCTGATCAGCGACCCGAGCTGGGAAAACCATCGTGCGCTGTTCACCAACGCCGGTTTCACGGTTGAAAGCTACCCTTATTACGACTCAGCCAGGCGCGGCATCAATTTCGCAGGCATGCTGGCCGCATTGAATGGCGCTGCAGCCGGCACCATCGTGGTACTGCACGCCTGCTGCCACAACCCGACGGGTTACGACATCACCAGTGCCCAGTGGGATGAGGTGATTGCGGCCGTCAAGGCCAGGAACCTGGTGCCATTCCTGGATATGGCCTATCAGGGTTTTGGCTACGGTCTGGCCGAAGACGGCGCCGTCATCGGCAAGTTTGTGGCCGCTGGCCTGAACTTTTTCGTATCCACCTCCTTCTCCAAGAGCTTCAGCCTTTACGGCGAGCGCGTGGGAGCCCTGAGCGTGCTGTGCGCCGACAAGGAAGAAGCCAGCCGCGTGCTGAGCCAGCTCAAAATCGTCATTCGCACCAATTACAGCAACCCGCCCACGCACGGTGGCGCGGTGGTTGCCATGGTGCTCAATACGCCTGAACTGCGTGCCCTGTGGGAAAGGGAATTGGGTGAAATGCGGGTGCGCATCAAGGCCATGCGCCAAAAGCTGGTCGATGGCCTGAAGGCCGCGGGTATAAAAGAGGACATGAGCTTCATCACCAGGCAGATCGGCATGTTCAGCTACTCTGGCCTCTCGAAAGACCAGATGGTGCGCCTGCGCAATGAATTCGGGGTTTACGGCACCGACACCGGCCGCATGTGCGTGGCCGCGCTGAACAGCAAAAACATCAACTACGTTTGCGCATCGATTGCCAAGGTCATGTAAGACGGCAACCGGCGTTCGGTAGCACCTGAATAAAAACCGCCATTGAGCGGTTTTTATTAACAAAATCAGCCTCCAGCCCTTACATGACGGGCATGGATAGCTATTAATTTTGTAGTTCCCTGGCTCAACCCCAAATCACCGAGCGCATTGAGATGGAGCCCGCCTGAAAGCTGGTATTGAAAAACCGCATGGGTTCCCGCGCATCCACCGCGCCAGCGGCATACAGCAGGGGAAGGTAGTGCTCGTGGGTCGGGTGCGCCATTTTGGCCAGTTGCCCCAGTTTCTGGAAATTCGGCAATGCGTCCAGGTTGCCCTGCTGCAGATAGCCGCCAATCGTCTGGTCAAACTCCAGCGCCCAGTCATAGGCCTGGGTGCCGGCGGCGCCGCGCTGCATCTGGCGCAGGTTGTGCACAATGTTGCCGCTACCCAAAATCAGCACGCCCCGGTTGCGCAGGGTCTTGAGCTGCCTGGCCAGGGCGTAGTGTTCGTCGGGTGCCCGGCCGTAGTCCATGCTGAGCTGGATTACCGGGATGTCCGCCTCCGGAAACATGGGCTTTAGCACCGACCAGGCGCCGTGGTCCAGCCCCCACTGCGTCAGATCCAGCCCCAGCGGCGCGGAACCGCGTTGCCTGACCATCCTGGCAATGAC
>JAHFQQ010000199.1 GCA_023259235.1 Polaromonas sp.
GCGCCAGCCGCAGTTGCATGTCGTAGTCTTCAGAGCTTAAAAGTTCGGTGTCAAAATTGCCAAGGGCGCGGTAGGCATCTGCTCGTACCAGCGCCGTAGCGAGATGGAAGAAGCAGCCCTTCATGAGCTCAAAGAAGAAGTTTTCGGGGGTGTGTACGGGGATTTGGTGCAATCGTCCGCGCCGAATCATTCCGTCAGGTCCATCACTGCCGTAACAATGTGTGCTGTAAACAAAGCCGGCATCCGGCCTGGCTTGAAGCGCCGCCACCCGGTTGGCAATGGCATTCGGTAGTGCCACATCGTCATCGTCAAATATCCAGATCAATTCGCCTTGGGCCAGAGTCAAGCCAAGGTTCACCGCAGTCGGCTTGCCACCGTTGTCCTTGCGAATGTAACGAATGCGTTGCCCGTATCGCTTCAACAGTTCTGATGTGCGATCTTCGGAACCATCGTCGATGACAATGATTTCCAGCGCCGGCATGGTTTGCGCCAGCAGGCTGTCGAGACATTCGGCGATATAGTTGGCCCGGTTGAAGGTTGGCACCAGAACGGAAACGCGCAGGCCGGCGACTGGTTCCAGCGCAGTGGAGCGGGATGACGCTGTGTCTTGAGTATTCATGGCCATCGTCACATCTCGCGGCGAAATTTTGCGGCAACTTCTCTGGCATCACGAACATGCGTTCTTGAAATAACCAGTGAGCTTGCCACATAGAAGGCGATGCCAAGACCAATGAGGTAACCTAGCTGAGCGGCGGTGCTCGTGGTCCAGGTTTGTACCCACCCACGAGCCATGCCAAGCAGCCACCACATCAGGCCCGCAGCAATGCATGGCGAGCCCATGATTTGCCAGACGTGCTGCGCACCCATGTTGACAAGCCCCAAGGATATTCGAAAAAACACCAAGCCAATGATTGAAAGTGCAAGCCGCGACCAGGCGACACCCATCAATCCCCATTGACTGCCAAACAACAAGAATGCAATGGTAAGCAGTGTCTGGATAAAAAACAGCTTGAATGACAGGCCAACCCGGTTGGTGGCATTGAAGATGGGCGAGCCGATGGAGGGCGCCGCGCCAAGGCCGGTCGCGATGGAAATTACCTGCAGGATTGGAATCATCGGCAGCCATTGCTCGCCATAGAGCACCCTGACCAGCTCGGGTGCCACGGCGGCCACGCCAAAACCCATGGGGGTGAACGCCAGCGCCAACAGCCGGCCGCTGCGCAAAATGCCCTCACGGAATCGGTCCGCATCGTTCTGAATCGCGGAAAAAGCCGGGAACAAGACCCGTTGCAAAGGCTGCACCATGCGCACGCGAATCTCGTCAGTCAGGGAGCGGGCGTTCTGGTACTGCCCCAGCAGGGTCGCCCCAAGCATTCGCCCGACCAACAAGAAGTCAAGGTTGGCATTGACATAAAAGAGAATTCCGTTGCCGAAATAACCACCATTGGTGCGCCAGGTGGACCTCAGGAACGAGCTACTGAATTTCAGTCTGGGCCAGTAGCCGGTCAACGCCTGGTACGCGCAGGTCTCTGCCGCCGATCCGGCGAGTGCGCCGATGGCCAGGCTCCAGACCCCCATGCCATTGAGTGCCATGACAATGGCAGTGCCGGCCCGGGCAAGCAGCATGCCACTCTGAATGTAAAAGTCGAGCTTGAACTGCATCCGCCGGGCTAACAAACTGTGGGGAACCGTGGTCAGTTCTCCAAGAATAAAGCTCAGGCACATTACCCGGAGCAGGGGGCCAACGGTTTCATCCTGAAAAAGATGGCTGGCAAAGAAAGACAGGCCAAAGACCAGCACCGTCAGGCTCGTTCCAAGTCCTATGGCGCTCCAGTGCATGGTGTCTATCTGGATGCGTGAAATTCTCGGCCTCTGGATCAGGATGGAGCCAAAGCCGAAGTTTGCAAACACGGCGGCCAATTCCGTGATGACCGTGGCCATGGCGATGTGACCAAAATCGGCTGGCGTCAGCAACCGCGCAAGCACGGCCATTGAACCAACGGTGATGGCGGTACGAAACGCGATGCCAAGGAACGTGAACGCTGCGCCGTTGACAACGCGGCGTCCCAAGTCGTCTGCTGTTGGTCGAAATGCTTTTTGTACTCTATTGCGGGGGCGCGATGATATCGGCATGCTCACTTCGGCCAGGAATTCACTTGGCCGGGGTCGCCGTGACGCTTTCCGAACCAGGGGCCGGGTTCGGCGACTCTTCAGGCGCGCGCCACTTCCCTAGCGCCATGAGCTTGTCACGAAGCCCGGTCCGCCCAAACCCCAGAGCCATGGCCTTGTGGGCTTGAGCCAGTGCTTTTTCATATTCCTTCATATCCAGGTAGATCAGCCCCATGTTGTAGTAGGTGAAGGGGTTATCTCCTGCCGCTTTTTCAACTTGCTCAAGTTCTTGCATCGCTTCGGGAGCACGGGCATTCATTGACAGAAAGGTTGCATACATCATGCGGGCAACCGTGTCATCTGGCCGGAAGCGAAGGGCCCGCAGAAAGTAGCACTCAACACTGTAGTCTGCATCAGGAGGCTGCGGTGTCTTGAGCTTTTGCCCGTAGCGCATCATGCTCATCAAAGCCTTGTGGTGATTGGGAAAGGCGTTGAGGGTGTAAGACAAGTCCTTCCCAAGATGAATGCTTGTACTGCCACGAATAAGCGCTTCAACCTCAGGCGTGAAGTGATACTGCTCCACTATTCCAAGCTTGTCTCGGTCGGTACGATAGTCAAAAGGGCCATAGCCGTTTTTCAGGTCACCGCACGCCAAAGCGTTACTCTGGGCCAGAGCGCTGAAGCTCGCCATGAGGGCGATCAAGGTTAACAACCAATGCGCAAAACGACCGCAGTTTGAATATCTTTGATTGTTCATGGCTGTTCCCGTACTTCACAAATATGCTCAATTGCCCCCTCACAAGTACAAACCGGTCATTGACCTGACGAATCGTGACGCGGCCAGTATGCACAAGTCATGCAGTCCTTGAATGCCGATGCAGCAGCATACCCGTTTGCACTTTACAACGCCAGTTCCCCGGTAGCTTGATACTCCTCAAGCCTGGCGCAAAGCCATAAACCGAACAGCGGGGCCTATCGGAGTATGGGCGCCTTCTGCTGTCCAGGGCCAGGCCATTGACTGACGGAATCTATCCTATGTTTTCTTTCTTTCGGCATGAGATAGACTTGATCGAACGCTGACTGTCCCAGTGGTCATTTTCAGGGGGTTCGTTGCAGAATGATGTCATCCTCTTGGCAACGTTTCCGGCTTTTGGTTCACGAATTGGGCGCGTCAACGACGTTTTTGTATCTGTTGGACCGCCTTTTGCGTCGCATTAGTAGTCAATCCGGTTTTTACTATTACCTTTTTGTAGCGCAACCGCTGGCCGATCAGCCTCGCCTGCCGCCGACGCGGGGCAAGGCCTTCACATTTCGACTATTACAAGCCTCCGAGCCTTTATTGGGTAGCCTGGACCGCCCGCCAGCGGTGATACAGCAGCGCTTTGCGCAAGGCGCCCAATGCCTGGCAGCGACCAAAAACGAGGGCCTGGTTGGCTGCATCTGGTTTGTTCGCGGCGCTTACGCCGAAGACGAAGTACGCGCTGATTATTTGCTGCCGCAGGACGGCCGCTGTGTATGGGATTTCGATGTCTTTGTGGTCGAGTCGGAACGACTGGGTTTTCTCTTTGCCAAGCAATGGGATGCTTTCGATGCGCTGCTAAAGCCACAGGGGATACGCTATACCGTGAGCAGAATCAATGCCTTTAACCAGCGCTCCATTGCATCGCACCGCAGCTTGGGTGCGCAAGATTGTGGGCAGGCACTGTTTCTGCGGCTTGGGCCGTTTCAATGGATGCTGTCGAACCAGCGGCCCTTCGTTGCTTTCGGGGGGCGTCCAAAACTGCGCATAGGTCCAAAAGGCGTGTCAGGGTCTTGATGTGTCAGGTTCTCTGGCGAAGGTGGTGCAGACCCAGCTCAATATCAGGACTTCTGATTTCGCGCACGAGAGCGCACTGGAAAAGGTGTGGTCGGCGTCTGGCAGGTCATGGCGCTGCAAGTGCGGGTGCGTAAATGCTTTCTTCCAGGCTGCATCCTTGCTCGCGTACTCAATAAATTCTTTGGCCGTGTAGTCGTCGCCACTCAGCAGCAAAAGGATATTGCCATTGAAGGAATCCCAGGCGGCCGCCATGCGATGCTGGTACGGCGGTTGCGGCGCCGCTGCATCTGAACCGGGCGCACCCGCAAAAGCCACTTGAATATTTCGCGCCAAGCCAGGCAGTGCCTTCAATGCCACTCCACCGCGAAGCAGCTTGGTCCAGAACTCTTTTTGCATCAAGCGTTGGGTGTAATAGTGCTTGACCTGGGTGCGCGCCAGGCTGGCCTCGGATCGCACCCACGGGTTTAACAGGCACAACCCGCTGACGCGCGGGTCATGTGTCTCATGGCAGTAGAGCAGCGCGGCCGAGGCGCCGTCGCACAGACCCCACAGCACCACTTGTTTGATGGCAGGCAGGCGCTGTTGCAGCGCATCAATGGCGGCAGCAATGTCGGCGCTCACCGCTTCAAAATCCCGTTGCGCGCCGGTGCTGTCACCCATGCCCCGGTAGTCAAAGCGCAGCACCGCGTAGCCGGCGGCAGCCAGGGCACGCGACAGCAGCACAAACTGCCGGTGGCTGCCGACCCGGTACTGTGGGCCGCCCACAATCACCAGCACACCGGTCTCTGCCGGTATGTCCGGCTTGGCCAGAATACCCAAGAGCGTGTCGCCCGCGCAGGCCAAGAGTGCGGTCTCTTCGGTGTAGTTCATGCGGATGAATTGGCAAGGGCGGCGGTGGTGGCTGTAATCAATGCCGGTGCATCTTCTATTTCAGTGGTTTGCCAGAAGGCCGGGCCACGCACGATGTGGCTGCTGGCGGCAAAGCCCGCTTGCTGCCACTGGGCGATGGCTTTTGCGGAAGCCGGGCTGAAACTGGCATCCTCCCGCGTGGACAATTCAAACCATTCCAGGCGCTGTGCCGGGCTTTGGCCGACAGGTGCCGCCAGCGCCGCTTGCTCCAGGCCAGAGGCAAGGCCAGGCGACAGCATGTATCCGGCAATTTCTACCGGCGAGCCGCTGGCCAGCTGCTGGCGCATGCCTTCCATGACGCCTTTGGCCGGCCCTCCCAACATGTCGGCCGCCACCTTGAGGCGCAAGAACTGCTGCAGCAGCGGCTTACCAGAAGCGGGCGACTGCCAGAACAGGAAATTGCAGGCTTCGTTCAGGTGGCTGGAGGCTTCGACAGCCAGCAGGCATCCGGCGCGCAGGCCCCATAGCCACAGCGGCGCTTGGCCCAGGCCGGCGCCGAGAGTGTTGCCACGGCTGCGCAGCCAATGGCAGCCTTGCACCACGTCGCTGACCCAGCTTTGCCAGGTGGCGTCGCCGAAGTCGCCAGAACTGTCGCCACAACCCAGCAGGTCGATTTGCAGCACGCCGAATCCGGCACTTGCCAGCGCCCGTGCCTGCAATGCTGCCATGTGGCGGGCTTTGTTCATCTCTTCGGCAAACGGGTGGATGTACAGCACCAAGCCCCGGACGACTTCGCCTTGAGCTGGGTAAAACAGGCAGAACCGCTGGCCGGTCTCAACCGATGTGGCAGGCAGAAAAAAAGCTTCCGGCTGCACAGGCGTGATCTGTCAGGCGGCCAGTTTTCCGCTGACGAAGTCTGTCAGCGAGCCCACCGTGGCAAAGGTTGACCCGTCGATGTCGTCATCGTCAACCACCAGGTCAAATTGTTCTTCAATCGTCGTGATGAGTGTCACAACCGCCATCGAATCCAGCTCAGGAATGGCGCCCAGCAAGGGCGTGTCGCGCGTAAAGGTGGCCGTGCGACCATTCAGGCTTAGAACTTCATCAAGAACACGAAGTACTTCTTGTGTAACATTCAATTCAAACTCCCTTGGGGACGACCTGCCCGACATTGTTTATTTTAGGGTCCAAAGCCTGACGAGGGCTGTGAGATACTTTTCATTCGCAGGCACTATTTCCGTCATCGCTGTTTTTCCGGTATTTTCATGACCGAATCCACGCTTTTGCATGAACTCATAACCCTGACGGCCCAGCGCACGCCACAGGCGATTGCGCTGACCAGTGGTGCCTCGTCTCTGACTTATGGCGATCTGAGCGCCGGCGTCTGCCAGTTTGCTGCCGGGCTGATGGGCTTGGGTCTGGAGCGTAGTGAGCGGGTGGCGATCTATCTTGAAAAGCGTTTTGAGACCGTCATCGCAAGTTTTGGCGCGCCGGCGGCCGGGGCGGTGTTTGTGCCTGTCAATCCGCTGCTCAAACCGGAACAGGTCGCGTTCATTCTGCGAGACTGCAATGTCCGCGTACTGGTGACTTCGCCTGAGCGTCTGGCCCTGTTGAAAGAGGTCTTGGCGGAGTGCCATGACTTGCGCCAGGTGGTGGTGACCGATGCTGCGATAAATTCAGCTCACCCGGTCATCACAGTCAATGGCCCATTGGGATTGACCGCCTGGAGTGACTTGCTCAGCAGTCCGGCCCGGCCTGGTCACCGGGTGATTGATGTGGACATGGCCGCCATTCTTTACACATCCGGTAGCACCGGCAAACCCAAAGGAGTGGTGC
>JAHFQQ010000369.1 GCA_023259235.1 Polaromonas sp.
GATGCCGCATGAAAAATTGCACGCCGCAATTGCGCAAACGGTGCAGCCAGGCGCGCAGCAGCGGCGCAGCTTTCATGTCCTTGGGAAACACCCTGCCCGAGCTGCCTACAAAGGTTTCCACCCCCAGGGATTGGGCCCAGGCACGAAGCTCCGCGGGGCCGAACGCGGCAATCAGCGGCTGTAGCTGCGCGCCGCGCGCGCCATAGCGCTTCATGAAAATCTCTGGTGGCTCGGAATGCGTCAGGTTCAGCCCCCCCTTGCCAGCCAGCAGGAACTTGCGTCCGACCGAAGGCATGGCATCGTAAAGCTGCACCGACACGGCGGAACCAGCGCCAGCCAGCACCTCGGCAGCCATCAGGCCGGCGGGGCCGCCGCCAATGATGGCAGCACGCAACGGACTTGCAAGAAAGTTTGAGTGATTCAACAAAATATCCATGTGCGCAAGGCCGCCATTCAAGATTGACGGGAATGCCGAACCGGTCAGTGCGCCCTGCATCGCACGCGTCAATCCGGCTCGAAGACAAATGCCGGTCGAGTCATCCATTCCAGGCAATCTGCATCTGAAAGAGTCTCTGCACGCCGCGAAGTGTGTTAAAAATCAGTGTCGCCTGAACACGCTGAATTTTGGCAGCGTAAGGTCAGGATAACAGGCCCGAAGGTGCCAGGGTTTCCCCACCACCACCAAGGACGTCTTTTGCCATGAATCCGGAATCATCGATCATTCGCCAAAGGCGTAAACCATGACTGAAACCACACCCAATTTCGAGCCGGAGCCCGAGTTGCAGCTCACACAGGCCAATCGGGCGATGCAGCAGCAACTGATGGAGCTCAAGGCAGTGGCGCAGATTGTGCTTCAGATTGAGAGCCAGCAACTGACCCTCAACGCCCGCGCCTACGAGTTGTTTGGGTTCGATCCGGCCGGACCGAAAGTCTCGCTGGAACAGGCGGAAACACTGGTGCACCCTGAAGACCTGGCCATTTTTTTTCGCGCGGGCGAGCGCTCACGCGACCTGCAGGGTGCAGTGGAACTGGACTACCGCGTGATCCGGCCGGATGGCCACCTGCTTCATCTGCACGCGCGACGCTACACCGAACGCGACGGGCAGGGGCGTGCAATCACCAGCGTACTGCTGGCATTGGACGCGACCGAGCGCAAACGCGCTGAAAGCGCCTTGCTGGAAACCGCTGAGCGCGTTCGCGCACTAACCGCCCTTGCGCCCGACGAGCCGTTGGAGCCGGAACCGGCACCCGCCGCTGCCGCCAAAACGCCGTCCCTTGCGGCTTCGGCGACGGCCACGCTTGAGAAAATCCCAGCCGTCCCGCACCGGAAAATGCGCGTGCTTTATGTCGAAGACAACATGTTCAACCTGATGCTGTTTGACGAGGTAATGCAAACCCGCGAAGACGTCGAGCTGCGCATCGCCAAGGACGGGGCCAAGGGCCTTGACATCGCCAGAACCTGGCTGCCTGATATTTTGGTACTTGATGCTCATTTACCGGACACCCACGGCATCGAGTTGCTGCAACTGATGCGCAGCATCCCCGAACTGCAAAACAAACCCGCCTTCATGTGTTCGGGCGACAGCCAGCCCGAGCAAAAGAAAGCCGCGCGAGATGCCGGTTTCGAAGGCTATTGGACCAAGCCGGTCGATATTGACAAGCTCTTTGTCGATCTGGACCGCATCTCCACGCACACAGTGTTCTCCTGATCTGCGTCGGGCGTACAGTGCCTGACACAGCTGGCGCACTGCTGCCACGCCAATCGAACAACAGTCCGGCACGCGTACCGGGCACGGGCTACAAGATCCCTGAACTATGAAAATGAAACATATTTATATTTACTCGCCATCCAGCGCCGTGCGCGACAAGGCCAGCTTCAAGCGCGGCATAAGACGTCTTCAGGCTCTGGGCTATGAGGTTGAAGTGGACGAGGCAGCGCTGGCAAGTCACCAGCGTTTTGCCGGCGACGATGAAACCAGGCTTGCGGCCATTCACCGTGCGGCGGCCAGTGGCGCCGATGTGGCCCTCATTTCGCGCGGTGGCTATGGCCTGACCCGCATCCTGCCGGGCATCCGCTACAAGGCCATAGCCAAGGCAATTGCCTGCGGCACCCGCTTTGTCGGCTTGAGCGACTTCAC
>JAHFQQ010000200.1 GCA_023259235.1 Polaromonas sp.
TTCGAGCTCGGGCTCGCAGGAGACACAGGCTGCGCGGTGGCGAGTCAACCGGTTCAGCAATCAAGGCTTTCACCGCCTCGACCACTGAAGTTTGAACTATTTGAAAGATATAAGGAGACCCGCATGCAGCTTAGCCGCGCCGACCATTCAGTGAGCCCGCCCCTGGTGGATATTCCGCGCGACTACAACGCCGCGCACGACCTGTTGGCGCGCAACGCGAAGCGGCCGGAAAAAACCGCATTCATTAATGCCCTCACAGGCGAGCGGCTGACCTATGGCGAACTTGCCGAGCAGTCCCAACGCTTTGCCAATGCGTTGCGGGCCCACGGTTTCTGGCCCGAGAGCCGTGTCATGCTGGCCATGCTGGACACACCCGAGTGGCCAGTGGCATTTCTGGGCTGCATCCTCGCGGGCGTCGTGCCCGTGGCTGTCAATACCCTGCTCACCACGCAGGACTTTGAGTTCATGTTGAACGATTCCCGCGCGCATGGCCTGATCGTCTCGCATGCCTTGCTGCCGGTCTTTGAACCGTTGCTGGGAAAAATTGACACACTGAAAACCGTGATTGTTTCTGGCGCCGGAGATTATTCGCCATACACCACGGTTTCCCATATGGTGAGGGAATCAAGCGCTACTATAAATATAGCGAACACCTGCTCCGACGAAGCTTGTTTCTGGCTCTATTCGAGCGGCTCGACCGGCTCCCCAAAAGGCACGGTACACCTGCACAGCCACCTGATCCAGACTGCCGAGCTCTATGGTCGCGCGGTGCTTGGGATTGAGGAGTCGGATGTGGTGTATTCGGCGGCGAAGCTGTTTTTTGCCTATGGTCTGGGCAACGGGCTGACCTTTCCGATGAGCGTTGGAGCCACCGCCGTGCTGCTGCCCGCGCGTCCGGCGTCTGCCGATGTATTTGCCCTCCTCAAGAAGTTCCAGCCGACGATTTTCTACGGCGTGCCAACGTTGTACGCCTCCCTGCTGGCTGACCCGGCCCGACTTGCAAGGTCCGAATTCAAGCCGCGGGTGTGCACCAGCGCAGGCGAGGCGCTGCCCGCCGAGATCGGCCGGCAGTGGACCGCCCACTATGGCTGCGAAATTCTCGATGGCATCGGCTCCACGGAAATGCTGCACATTTTCCTGAGCAACCGGGCTGGCCAGGTGCGCTACGGTACCACCGGCCAGGCGGTGCCGGGCTATGCGTTGCGCCTCATCGGCGATGATGGCCGCGAATGCGACACTGGCGAGATCGGCGAGCTGCAGGTCAATGGCCCGAGCGCTGCCCTGATGTATTGGAACAATCGCGAGAAAACCAAGACTACCTTTACCGGTGAATGGACCCGCTGTGGCGACAAGTACACCCGCGACGCAGACGGTTTTTACACCTATGGCGGCCGCACCGACGACATGCTCAAGGTTGGCGGCATCTATGTGTCGCCATTTGAAGTTGAGGCTTGCCTGATGACCCACCCCGCCGTGCTGGAGGTTGCCGTGATTGGCGTGGCCCAGGCCGATCATCTCGTCAAGGCCAAGGCCTTCGCGGTGCTCAAGCCGGGCCGGACGGCAACGGCGGAGGAGCTGCAGGCGCATGTCAAGGAACGGCTGGCGCCTTACAAATATCCGCGCTGGATTGAATTTGTCAGTGAGCTGCCCAAAACAGCGACGGGGAAAATCCAGCGCTTCAAGCTGCGCCAGCGCCAGTAGGGCTCCAACGAAGAAACCCTCACGCATTGAACCGGCACGGCATTTGCTTTAATCTTAAATAATTTAACCCTGAACTTCGGGTTTTTACTAGAACGCCAGACACGCTGCCCGTTTACCATTGGCAAGGCAAGTTTCCAGTTTCACCAAGGAGTTTTCAATGACCTCACGCCGACTCATCCTGACCCGTGGCGCCGCCCTCGTCGGTACCGCTTCCTCCAGCTTGTTGCTGTCGGGAATCGCGCGCGCGCAGCCCGCCAAGGTACGCGTGGGCTTCATGCTCCCCTATACCGGCACCTATGCTCAACTTGGCGTGGCGATTGAAAACGGTTTTCGCATGGCCATCGATGAGCAAGGTGGCAAACTGGGCGGCCGGGAGATTGAATACTTCAAGGTCGATGACGAATCCGAGCCCTCCAAAGCGATCGAGAACGCCAACAAGCTGGTGCAGCGCGACAAGGTCGACGTGCTGGTTGGGACCGTGCACTCCGGCGTGCAAATGGGCATCCAGAAGGTGGCGCGTGAAAGCGGCGTATTGAGCCTGATCCCCAATGCGGGGGTTCTTGCCGCCACGCGTTCCCTGTGCGCGCCCAATGTATTTCGCACCAGCTTCACCAATTCCCAACCCACTCTCGCGCTGGGCCAGCCCATGGTTGCAAGGGGCCACAAAAAGGCTGTCTGGATCACCTGGAAATATGCCGCGGGCGACGACGCGTTTGAAGGCTTCAAGGAAAGCTACACCAAGGCTGGCGGCACCATCATCAAGGAACTGGGCCTGCCCTTTCCGCAGGTCGAATTTCAGGCTTTGCTTACCGAAATTGCCGCGCTCAAGCCAGACGCCGTAGCCTGTTTCTTTGCCGGCGGCGGTGCGGCCAAGTTTATCCGCGATTACGCAGCTGCCGGTCTGAAGGGCAAGATTCCGCTGTACGGCTCGGGCTTTCTGACCGAAGGTGTACTCCAGGCCGCCGGCCCTGCTGCCGAAGGCATCATCACGACCCTTCATTACAGCGATTCGCTGAATACGCCGCGCAACCACACATTCCGCCTTGATTACGCCAAGACCTTCCGCAGCCAGCCTGACGTGTATGCGGTGCAGGGCTATGACACCGGCCTGCTGCTGGCACAGGGCGCCAACGCCGTCAAGGGCGACCTGAACAACAAGGCCGTGCTCTACAAGGCCCTGGAAGGCGCCGTCATCGACAGCCCACGCGGAAAGTGGACCATGAGCAAGGCGCACAATCCGGTGCAGGACATCTACCTGCGCCAGGTCCAGAACGGAGAGAACAAGGTGATCGGCATTGCTGCCAAGGCGCTGGCTGATTCGGGCGCCGGCTGCAAGATGGCATGACCGCTTCGCTACACAGACGATGGGAGGCTTTGGACCTCCCATTTTTTTTGCTTTGCAACGCTTCATGCGACGACGCCACCGAACAGTCCTGCAATCCTGAGCAACCATGGATCTAGCCAACTTCTTCATCCAGCTCCTGAACAGCGTGCAGTACGGCCTGCTGCTTTTCATGCTGGCTGCCGGACTCACGCTGATTTTTGGCATTATGGGCGTGGTCAACCTCGCGCATGGCAGTTTTTACATGTTGGGTGCCTACCTTGCGTGGTCGCTTAGCGCGCAATTGGGCAGCCTGACGCTTGCCATCATCAGCGGTGCCGTACTGTCGGTACTGTTTGGCTTTCTCCTCGAATGGCTGCTGTTTCGGCACTTTTACCGGCGTGGCCATCTCGATCAGGTGCTCCTTACCTTTGGGTTGATTTATATTTTCGAGGAAATGCGCTCCATCCTGTGGGGTGACGATGTGCATGGCGTGGCAATTCCTGCTGTGCTCAGTGCATCGATTCCGCTCACCGACAACCTTTCCTATCCGGTCTACCGGATATTCATCTCTGGCGTGTGCATCGCAATGGCACTTGGCCTGTTTATGCTGATTTCCAAAACTCGCCTGGGCATGAAAATACGCGCGGGCGCGTTCAACCGCGACATGGCGGAGTCACTGGGTGTCAATATCAAGCGCATCCACGCCGTGGTGTTCGCGCTGGGCGTGGCACTTGCCGCAGTCGCGGGCATGATTGCCGCGCCGATTGCGAGTGTCTATCCCAACATGGGCTCACAGGTGCTCATCATGTGTTTTGTCGTGGTGGTCATCGGTGGCATCGGGTCGGTCCGCGGGGCGCTGATCGCGGCCTTGCTGGTCGGACTGGTGGACACTTTCGGAAAGGTGCTGCTGCCACAGATGGCGGGCATGCTGGTCTACATGTCGATGGCCGCGGTGCTCCTGTGGAAACCCGAGGGCCTGTTCAAGCAATGAGCACGATGACGGCAAACCTCGAAACCCTGCCGACCAGCGTGCGGGCAGCCTTGACTCTGGGACTGATCGCGCTTGTCGCCTTCCCTTTTTCCGGGACTGATTTTTACATCCAGATGGTTACGCGCATGATGATCATGGCAATTTTCGCCATGAGCCTGGATCTGTTGCAGGGTGTCACGGGCCTGATCTCGCTGGGCCATGCAGCTTACTTTGGGCTGGCGGGATATGCGCTGGCCTTTCTCACGCCGGCAGGCACACCGGTAAGCCTCTGGTGGACCCTGCCGGCCGCCGTGCTGGCTGCCGGTCTGGCGGCTCTGGTTATCGGATTTTTTGTGGTGCGCACGCAAGGCATTTACTTCATCATGGTCACCATGGCGTTTGCCCAGATGGTGTTTTATCTGTTCTTTGACAACAAAGTGCTGGGCGGATCTGACGGCCTTTACATCAATTTCAAGCCCAGCGCGGCGGTAGTCGGCTGGGTGCTGTTCGATCTGGACAGCAAGCGCACCATGTACTACTTCACGCTGGGCGCGATGCTGCTGGTCTATGGCTTCCTGCGCCGCCTTCTCTGGAGCCCGTTTGGCCGTGCACTGGCGGGCATTCGCGTCAATGAACACCGCATGCGTGCCATGGGCTTTGGCACCTTTGGCTACAAGCTCTCGGCGTTCACACTGGCCGGCGCGCTGGCCGGGCTGGCAGGCTATCTGTGGGGCGTGCAAAGCGGCTACATCAACCCCGAGCTCATGGGGTTCCAGATGAGCGCGCATGCCATCATGATGGTGATTCTGGGTGGAATGGGGAATTTCGCCGGTGCCATTGTGGGTGCATTTACGTTCGAGTACGTTCTGCATGTCTTCAAGGACCTGCCGCAATTTGGCGGCGTTGACCTGGGCAAGCACTGGCAGCTCTGGATGGGTCTGTTCATCGTGCTGGTAGTGATATGCGCGCCGCGTGGACTGCTCGGACTGATGGGACAGGTCAGGCGCCTGGGTAAACACAGGAAGGCATCGCATGAGTGAGCCACTGCTCGATGCCAAAAACCTCACCAAACGCTTTGGCGGCCTGGCCGCGGTCAACGATGTTTCGATCACTCTCTGGCGCAACCACATCCATGCGGTGATCGGCCCCAATGGCGCGGGAAAATCTACCCTGACCAATCTGCTGTCTGGCGATTTGCCGCCTACATCGGGTACTGTTATTTTGGACCAGCGCGATGTCACGGGATGGAGCCCGTCGAGCATATCTCGCCAGGGGTTGGGCCGCAGCTACCAGAAAACCAACATCTTTTTGCCATTCAGCGTCTGGGAAAACGTGCGGCTGGCTGCGCAGTCACGCGAGCCTCGCGCGGCATACCGGCTCAGGCCCACAACGGATTTCAGCGCCATCAATGCCCATGCGGAAATGGCGCTGGAGCTTTCCGGCCTGGAAAACCGGAAAACCAGCATTGCGGGCACCATCAGTCACGGCGAACAGCGCCAGCTCGAAATCGCCATGACCCTGGCCACCAGGCCGCAAGTGCTGCTGCTCGATGAGCCGCTGGCCGGCATGGGCGCGCAGGAGGCCGAGCGCATGGTGGCCTTGCTGCAGCGCATCAAAAAGGACCATGGCATCTTGCTGGTGGAGCACGACATGGATGCGGTTTTCACGCTGGCTGACCAGCTCACCGTCATGGTCAACGGCCAGGTGATTGCCAGCGGCACACCGGCGCAGATTCGGGCTGATGCGGGCGTTCAGGCGGCTTATCTTGGCGAGGAGCAGACATGAGCGCAAAGCTGTTCATTGATGCCCAGAACCTTCACACCTATTACGGTGCCAGCCATATCCTTCGCGGCATCAATTTCCAGGTGGCACGCGGTGAAACCATAGGTCTCATGGGCCGCAACGGCATGGGCAAAAGCACCCTGCTCAAGAGCATCATGGGGCTGGTCAGGCCGCGCTCGGGCTCCGTGGCGATTGCCGGCAAGCCTGCGATGGGGCGCGCGCCTTACGAGATTGCCCGGCTCGGCATTGCCTATGTCCCCGAGGGGCGCGGAATTTTCGGCAACCTGAGCGTGGTTGAAAATCTCAAGATGGCAGCGCGCGCCGGAACACGCGGCCAGCGCGACTGGACCTACGAGCGCGTGCTGGAGACCTTTCCGCGCCTCAAGGAGCGCCTCCGTCATGGCGGCCAGCAGCTCAGCGGCGGCGAGCAGCAGATGTTGACCATTGGCCGTGCGCTCATGACCAACCCCGATGTACTGATTCTTGACGAAGCCACCGAGGGCCTGGCGCCGCTGATTGCCCGCGACATCTGGCGGATCTGCCAGTTGGTGCGGGAAACCGGCATCAGCAGCGTGCTCGTGGACAAAAACTGGAAGCATGTGACGCAGATCACTGACCGCAACGTGATTCTGGTTAAGGGGCAAGTGGTGTTTGAAGGCACCTCGGCGGACCTGCACGCCCGGCCGGAACTGCTGCAGCAGTACCTTGGCGTGTAGCCAGGCCCTGCATGCGCCGGTTCGCATTCTTGCGGCATTGTGAACACTGATTGATGAAGATCAATAGTTG
>JAHFQQ010000201.1 GCA_023259235.1 Polaromonas sp.
TCGATCGACTTGATACCCACCGGGTTGTTATTGATATTGAGCACGCAGGCCGCCTCGCACGGCGCCGGGCAGATGCGCCCGGTGAACTCCGGGAAGTTGTTGGTTGAGTCGAGCACCGCAAATGCGCTCTTCCAGTCACCCCGGTAAACCAGGTCGTTGTAATCAGGAATGATGTTGTTGACCGGGCAGCCGTTGTGGCAAAACGGCGTGCCGCAATCCATGCAGCGCGCCGCCTGGACCCTGGATTGCGCATCATCGAGTCCGATAACGAGCTCCTTGTAGTTCTTGACGCGCTCGGCAATCGGTACGTGGCCCTCTTCGATGCGTTCAAATTCCATGAAACCCGTGATTTTTCCCATGATTCCTGTCCTGTCGATTCTTATTTGGCCGCGAATGCTTCTTTTTTGATAGCTGACTGCGAAGATACAGTATGGGCTACAGCGACTTTTGATGCATCAAGCTGAGCCTGCGCGGCGCGTGCCGCAATTTCCGACAGCGCGCGCTTGTACTCGTTCGGAAACACCTTGACGAATTTTGTGCGCGCGTGCGCCCAGTCGTCCAGCAGTTCGCGCGCGCGCTTGCTGCCGGTCCAGCGGTTGTGGTCTTCCAGCAGCGCCTTCAACTGCGCCTCGTCGGTTTGCCCGCAGTGCAACAGCGCCGCATCGCCGCCAGCCTGCTGCTCCACCGCCGTGAGCACCTTATCCAGGGAGACCATGGCCGGATTGCAACGCCTGGCAAACTGCCCGTCTTCGTCGTACACGTAGGCCACGCCGCCACTCATGCCTGCGGCAAAGTTGCGTCCGGTCTTGCCGAGCACCACAGCGGTGCCACCCGTCATGTATTCGCAGCCATGGTCACCCGTGCCTTCCACCACCGTGGTCGCGCCGGACAGGCGTACCGCAAAACGCTCTCCGGCCACACCGCTGAAGAAGGCCTCGCCCGCGGTTGCGCCATACATCACGGTGTTGCCCACGATGGTGTTTTGCGTGGCCGCGCCGCGGAAGTCAATGCTCGGGCGCACCACGATGCGCCCGCCCGACAGGCCCTTGCCGGTGTAGTCATTGGCGTCGCCAATCAGGTACAGCGTGATGCCCCGGGCCAGGAACGCGCCGAACGACTGCCCGCCCGTGCCCTCGAGCTGGATGCGGATCGTGTCGTCGGGCAGGCCCTCGGGGCGCACCTTGGTCAGCGCGCCCGACAGCATGGCGCCGAGCGAGCGATTCACGTTGCGCACCACTTCGATGAACTTGACCTTTTCACCGCGCTCGATGGCGGGCCTTGATTTCTCGATCAACAGATTGTCGAGCGACTTTTCCAGACCATGGTCCTGGCTTTCGACCTGATGACGCGGCACATCAAGCGGCACCTCGGGCTGCGCAAACAGCCGGCTGAAATCAAGGCCTGCCGCCTTCCAGTGCTCAATTCCCTTTTTGGTGTCAAGCAGGTCGGCGCGCCCGATCAGGTCGTCAAACTTGCGGATGCCGAGCTGGGCCATGATCTGGCGCACTTCCTCGGCCACAAAGAAGAAGTAGTTCACCACATGCTCGGGCTTGCCCGAGAACTTCCTGCGCAGCTCCGGGTTCTGCGTGGCGATTCCGACCGGGCAGGTGTTGAGGTGACACTTGCGCATCTGGATGCAGCCTTCCACCACCAGCGGCGCGGTAGCGAAGCCGAACTCGTCAGCGCCGAGCAGCGCACCGATGGCCACGTCGCGGCCTGTCTTCATCTGGCCGTCAGCCTGCACGCGGATACGCCCGCGCAGGCGGTTCAGCACCAGCGTCTGCTGGGTTTCGGCCAGGCCGATTTCCCACGGACTGCCCGCGTGCTTGATCGACGACCAGGGCGAGGCGCCAGTGCCGCCGTCGTGGCCGGCGATCACGACATGGTCGCTCTTGCACTTGGCCACGCCGGCTGCCACGGTGCCGACACCCACCTCGGACACCAGCTTGACGCTGACGCTGGCATGCGGCGCGACGTTTTTCAGGTCGTGGATCAGTTGCGCAAGATCCTCGATCGAATAGATGTCGTGGTGCGGCGGCGGCGAAATCAGGCCGACGCCGGGCACGCTGTGGCGCAGCTTGCCGATGTACTCGGACACCTTGCCGCCGGGCAGCTGGCCGCCCTCGCCGGGCTTGGCGCCCTGCGCCATCTTGATCTGGATCTGGTCAGCCGACGACAGGTATTCGGCCGTCACGCCGAAGCGGCCCGAGGCGATCTGCTTGATGCGCGAGCGCAGCGAGTCGCCGGCGTTCAGCGCGTATTCGGCCTCGGTCACGTCGGTGCCCACAATATCGCCCAGCGTCTGGCCCTGCTGGATCGGGATGCCTTTGAGCTCCTGGCGGTAGCGCGCCGGATCTTCGCCGCCCTCGCCGGTGTTGCTCTTGCCGCCGATGCGGTTCATGGCAACGGCCAGCGTGGCGTGGGCCTCGGTCGAAATCGAGCCCAGCGACATGGCGCCGGTGGCAAAGCGCTTGACGATTTCCTTCGCCGGCTCGACCTCTTCCACCGGAATGGCGCGAGTGGGATCGATCCTGAACTCGAACAGGCCGCGCAAGGTCATGTGGCGGTGCGACTGATCGTTCACCAACTGGGCATATTCCTTGTAGGTGGTCCAATTGTTGGCGCGCGTGCTGTGCTGCAGCTTGGCAATCACGTCGGGCGTCCACATGTGTTCTTCGCCGCGCGTGCGCCAGGCGTACTCGCCGCCGGCGTCCAGCATGTTGGCGAGCACCGGATCGTCGCTGAAGGCAGCCTTGTGCATGCGGATGGCTTCCTGCGCGATCTCGAACACGCCGATGCCCTCGACGCGGCTGGAAGTGCCGGTGAAGTATTTGTCGATCACGTCGCTGTTCAGGCCGATGGCCTCGAACAGTTGCGCGCCGCAGTAGCTCATGTAGGTCGACACGCCCATCTTGGACATGATCTTGGACAGGCCCTTGCCGATTGCCTTGACGTAGTTGTAGACCGCCTTGTCGGCGCTCAGGTCGCCCGGCAGGCCTTGCGCCATGCTGGCCAGCGTTTCCATCGCCAGGAAGGGGTGCACGGCTTCCGCGCCATATCCGGCGAGCACGGCGAAGTGATGCACTTCGCGTGCCGAGCCAGTCTCCACCACCAGGCCGGCGGTGGTGCGCAGCCCGGTCTTGATCAGGTGCTGGTGAATGGCGGAGAGCGCCAGCAGCGCCGGAATGGCGATCTGCGTGGCGCTGATGGCGCGGTCGCTGATGATCAGGATGTTCTTGCCGCTCTTGATCGCATCCACGCTCTCCGCGCACAGCGAGGCCAGCTTGGCTTCCACGCCCTCATGACCCCAGGCCAGCGGGTAGGTGATATCGAGCGTGTAACTCTTGAACTTGCCCTGCGTGTGCGCATCAATGTCGCGCAGCTTTTGCATGTCGACGCTGTTCAGCACGGGCTGGGCGACTTCCAGCCGCATCGGTGGATTCACCTGGTTGATGTCGAGCAGATTCGGCTTGGGGCCGATGAAGGACACCAGCGACATCACGATGGCCTCGCGGATCGGGTCGATCGGCGGGTTCGTCACCTGCGCGAACAGTTGCTTGAAGTAGTTGTACAGCACCTTGTTCCTGCTCGACAGCACGGCCAGCGGGCTGTCGTTGCCCATGGAGCCGGTGCCTTCCTCGCCGTTCACGGCCATCGGCGACATCAGGAACTTGATGTCTTCCTGCGTGTAGCCAAAAGCCTGCTGGCGATCCAGCAGCGCGGGCGACTCCATCAGCCCGGAGCTGCCGGACATGCTGGCGCTGGCCTCGTCCGAGCCCATGCGCGTGCCGTCGGTCGGTTCGGTCAGGATCGAGTTGGACTGCACGTCGTCGAGCCGGATGCGCAGGTTCTCGATCCATTGCTTGTAGGGCTTGCTGTGCGCCAGCGTGGCCTTGATCTCTTCGTCGTCGATCATGCGGCCTTGCTCGAGGTCGATCAGGAACATCTTGCCGGGCTGCAGCCGCCATTTGCGCACGATCCTGTTCTCGGGCACCGGCAGCACGCCGGACTCGGAGGCCATGATCACCAGGTCGTCATCGGTCACGCAGTAGCGCGCGGGGCGCAGTCCGTTGCGGTCCAGCGTGGCGCCGATCTGGCGGCCGTCGGTGAACACGATGGAGGCGGGGCCATCCCACGGCTCCAGCATGGCGGCATGGTATTCGTAGAAGGCGCGGCGCCGCTCGTCCATCGTGGTGTGCTGCTCCCACGGCTCGGGGATCATCATCATCACGGCCTGGCTGATCGGATAGCCGGCCATCGTCAGCAGTTCCAGGCAGTTGTCGAAGGTGGCGGTGTCCGACTGGCCCGGGAAGGTGATGGGGTACAGCTTTTGCAGGTCGGCGCCGAGCACCGGCGAACTCATCACGCCCTCGCGCGCCTTCATCCAGTTGTAGTTGCCCTTGACGGTGTTGATCTCGCCGTTATGCGCCACGTAGCGGTACGGGTGCGCCAGCGGCCACTCGGGGAAGGTGTTCGTGGAGAACCGCTGGTGCACCAAACCTAGCGCCGAGACGCATCGTGGATCCTGCAGATCCAGGTAGTAGGTGCCCACTTGACCCGCCAGCAACAGGCCCTTGTAGATGACCGTGCGGCTGGACATGCTGGGCACGTAGTACTCTTTACTGTGCTTGAGCTTGAGGTTCTGGATGTGCGCGCTGGCCGTCTTGCGAATCACGTAAAGCTTGCGCTCGAGCGCGTCCTGCACGATCACGTCGTTGCCGCGGCCGATGAACACCTGGCGCAGCACCGGCTCCTTGGCACGCACGGTGGGTGACATCGGCATTTCGCGGTTCACCGGCACATCGCGCCAGCCCAGCAGCACTTGGCCCTCGGCCTTGATGGCGCGCTCCATCTCCTGCACGCAAGCCAGCCGGGAGGCGTTCTCCTTGGGCAAAAAGATCATGCCCACGCCGTATTCGCCGGGCGGCGGCAGCGCCACACCCTGCCGCGCCATTTCCTCGCGGTACAGCGCATCGGGCAGCTGGATCAGGATGCCGGCGCCGTCGCCCATCAGCTTGTCAGCGCCGACCGCGCCGCGATGGTCGAGGTTCTCCAGGATCTGAAGCGCGCTTTTGACAATCTCGTGCGACTTGTGGCCCTTGATGTGCGCCACGAATCCGACACCGCAGGCATCGTGTTCACGCGTCGCGTCGTACAGTCCGTGTTGTTCAAAGTGCCTGATTTCAGCAGCCGTGGTCATGGGGAATTCCTGATGATTTCTTGAAGACAACCAGAGCATAGTGCACCGCAACAAAATCTTCAAGAAATTTAATTGGGGTCAGATTCCAATTAATTCATTATGAAGTCGACTATCTTTTAATTAGGGACATATCAATAAATTTCCAAAACTGGAGGTATTCCTGACTCATTGCTATTGTTTTTAAGCTACTGGTGGTTTACTGACAGGGCGTCCGGGTAAGGTCTTGCTGACACGACGCGATATCCGCTTCTGTAAATCAGCTACAAAATTCTCTCCACCCAAAGCCCAACCCGAAAGAGTCGACCGGGTCAGCGCATCCTGCTGTTCTGGTGCGATGCCGGTGCGTACCAATTCGGCATAAGCCGCTTCACGCGCAAACGGAGTATTCCCGAGTGCCCAGAACAAAGGATGCGGCGTCATCATTCGGTCCGTTCGAAGGCCGACGTAATGGCCGTGGCTGGACCATGGGTAGTCACTTGCAGCCCCGACCATTCCGGCCCGCACCGGATTGAGGTCGATATAGACCATGCAGGCCAGCAGATAGCGTTCTGTTTCTATCAATGTGGAGCGATAACGCCCTTCCCACAAGGTGCCCGAGCGCTGCTGCCGGTCATTGAAATAGCGCACATAGCGCCGGCCAACCGCTTGCATCATCTGTGGCAGACCCTCGGCGGTACCTGGCGTTGCGAGGAGATGGAAGTGATTGCTCATCAACACATAAGCATGCAGGGCCACGCCAAATTTCTGGGCGTTTTCATCCAGCAGACTCAAGAGCATCCGGTAATCAGCGGCCGACGAAAAAATGGCTTGGCGATTGTTGCCGCGCTGAATGATGTGATGCGGATAGCCTGGAACGGTGAGGCGGGGAAGGCGGGCCATAAGATATGAAGACGAAGCTTGGAGTTTGCCTTATGATAATTGGAATCTGACCCCAATATCTCCCCAATATCTCCAATATCTCATCGAAAATACTGCGCCGCCTCGAATATGCCGAACAGGATCGGCTGGTGCAGCATGTAGTACCCAAGACTCCAGGTGCCAAGGAAAACCAGCCATTGCACGGCAGCGGGAATTGGCCCAGAGAGCGCAGCAGGCCGGTACTGCAGCAGCCACCGGGTGGCGGCTACCCCCCACCACATGACACCCAGCCAGGGAATCAGCGGTACATAGTCTTCGGTAACCGGTTTGACTGAGATCAGGCCGAGCCAGTTGAAGGCCCTCCCATTCAGGAATTGCAGACCTGTGCTCATCGACAGCGCGTAAAAAGCAATGAATTTCATGGCAACTGCCACGCCACCACAGAGCCACAACCAGCGTCCCCAGTGCGCCGTCAGCCGGACAATGATGAGCAT
>JAHFQQ010000370.1 GCA_023259235.1 Polaromonas sp.
CCCCTTCGGGGGGCAGCGCAGCACACGCAGTGGCAAACGTGGGGGCCATAGAACGCAGCGCCGGGCCGCCCCAAGCAAGTTCAGCCCCTTCGGGGGGCAGCGCAGCACACGCAGTGGCAAGCGTGGGGGCCATATATCTACTCTCCTTCCCCAAACTTGTCGGCGATGAGCGCCAGCAAGGCATCCAACGCGGCCTGTTCGTCAGCACCGCTGGTCTCTACTTCAACGATGCTGCCAAGCCCCGCTGCGAGCATCATTACGCCCATGATACTTTTCGCATTCACACGTCGCTCGCCCTTGCTGATCCAGACTTCGCAGGCAAAGCTGCCGGCGAGTTTGGTGATCTTGGCCGACGCCCGGGCGTGCAGGCCGAGCTTATTGCTGATGTTCGCGCTGGTCTTGATCATGATCTCTGAGTGACTGATTTTGTGGTGCGGTAATCGCCACCTGCATCACGCCCTGGGTGGCACCCGCCAGCGCGCGTGCGACCAGGGCGTCAAGCGATTCGTTTCGGTAGGAGACAGTACGCAGCAGCATGGGCAAATTGACGCCCGCGATCAGCCTGGTGTTCACGCCATCGACCAGCTTTTGCGCCACATTGCAGGGCGTGGCCCCAAATACATCCACTAGCACCAGCGCCTGCGAGGTGCCGAGCTGATTGAGCATGATGCGCGCTTGCTCCAGCGTTTCTTCGGGCGGCGTATCGGGTTGTACATCCAGCGCCGCCACACCGGCTGTGTTATCCGGAAACACGTGCGATACACACTGGCGCAGAGCCGTTGCCAAGGGCGCGTGGGCGATAATAAAAATCCCGTTCATTGGGGCCAATTATCAGCTTTCGTACTGATGAAATAGCCGTATGAGGCGATACAACAACACAAAAGCACGCCCATGGCGGTCTGAAAACTCGCTGCCTGCTCCAGACCCAGGGCCGCAAATGCGTCAATCAGCAGTCCTATGCTCCACTGCACCACAAACACGCCAACGAAGACCAGGAGGTTGTAGGCTGACAGGGCGCGCCCGGCCTGCGATGCCCGAAAGGCCATGCTGATTGCTGGTTGGGTCAGGCCCATCACGCTTGAGGCCATGCAAAACAGTGTCCAGCCGAGCCAGCCCGTGGCGCTGCCCGCCGCGATGTTGATGGCCAGCGCCAGCAGACTCAGGGGGACGCCCCAGCGGATCAGGCGGTCAGGGCTCCAGCCACGCTGCACCAGCGGTGGATTGACCATGCCCCAGATCCAGAAGGTCAACAACATGAAGCCATTGATATAAAACAGTCCGGTGGCCGACTCCAATGGGGTGTAGCCGGCCACCTTGACCATCCATGGGCCAGCCCACAGGGTTTGCACCGCCAGCAGGCCGCCATAATTGAAAAAAGCCATGGGCGCCATTTTTTGGAAATAGCGGCTGCGCCAGATCGGCGCGTAACCCGTCTCCGAGCGCCGCGCCGGGCCGTCCCAGGCAAGCTCAGCCCCCTCGGGGGGCAGCGCAGTACACGTAGTGACAAGCATTGGGGCCATATTCCAGTGCGGCGTTACCCAGGCAATCAGGGTCATGGCAAAAAGAATCATTGCCGCCAGAATCCAGAACAGCGGCCGCCAACCCGTAAGCGGCATCAGCCACTGCACTGGCAATGTCGAGGCCAGCATCCCGAGCGAACCGGTCATCAGCATCCAGGAGTTGGCACGCAGCAGCGTTGCAGCATCAAACCAGCGGCGGTAGCCGGTCAGTGGCGCCATGAGGCAGGCACTCACCCCCATGCCCACCAGTACGCGCGCCGAAAGCAGCCAGGTAAAACTGCGGGCCATGGAAAAAGCCAGACAACCGAGCACCGCCAGGCTCAAGAAATACAGGATCACATGCTTCGGGCCATAGCGGTCCAGCAAGGTTCCAAGCGGCAACTGAACAGCGGCGAAGCCCAAAAAATAGCCTCCTGCCAGCAGCCCCAGATCGCGCGAATGCAGTGTGAATTCCTGCGTCAATATCGGTGACAGCGTGGCCGTGATGGCCCGCAACAGCGCCGAGCAAAAATAGGCGGCCGCGAAAGCCAGAAAGACAATCGCGCTGGTCTTACGGTTCAGCCTGTCTTGATGAACCTCTTCGGCAAAGGTGTTTTGTGCAAACGTCAT
>JAHFQQ010000202.1 GCA_023259235.1 Polaromonas sp.
GTGAGGTCAAGGGGTTCAATATTGCGGATTACATTCCCGAAAAAGACGCCCGGCATATGGACCGCTTCATTCACCTCGGGCTGGCCGCAGCGTGCCAGGCGGTGGCCGATAGTGGCTTGCCCACGGGCGAGGCACTCGACGATGAACTGGCCACGCGCATTGGTTGCAACATCGGCTCGGGCATTGGCGGCTTGCCGCTGATCGAGCAAATGCACTCCGAACTGGTCAGTCGTGGCCCGCGCCGCATTTCTCCGTTTTTCGTGCCTGCGTCGATCATCAACATGATCTCCGGGCATGTGTCGATCAAATTCGGCTTCAAGGGCCCAAGCATCGCGGTCGTGACGGCCTGTACCACGGGTCTCCATGCCATTGGCCTGTCGGCGCGCATGATTGAGTATGGCGACTGCGACGTGATGATTGCCGGTGGAGCCGAGGCGACCATTTCACCACTCGGTGTTGGCGGCTTTGCGGCGGCCCGCGCACTTTCGACCCGCAATGAAGACCCGGGAACAGCTTCGCGCCCTTGGGACAAAGACCGTGATGGCTTTGTGCTGGGCGAGGGCGGTGGCGTGGTGGTACTCGAAGAGTATGAGCACGCCAAAGCCCGCGGCGCGAAAATCTATGCTGAAGTGATCGGATTTGGCATGAGCTCTGACGCGTACCATATGACCTCGCCCGACATCGATGGTCCCCGCCGCTCCATGCTCATGGCATTGAACAATGCCGGCATCAACGCCGATCAGGTTCAGTATCTCAATGCCCATGGCACATCCACGCAGTTGGGTGACTTGAATGAAACGAATGCCATCAAGGCGGCATTTGGCAGCCATGCCAAGAGCTTGGTGGTCAGTTCGACCAAGTCAATGACAGGTCATCTCCTGGGCGGAGCGGGGGGGATCGAGTCGGTGTTCACAGTGCTTGCGTTGAAGCACCAGATCATTCCTCCCACTATCAACATCTTCAATCAGGACCCGGAGTGCGACCTGGATTACTGCGCCAACACCGCCCGTGCTGCGAAGATCGAGTTTGCCGTTAAAAACAATTTTGGGTTTGGTGGCACCAACGGTACGCTGGTGTTCAAGCGCGTTTGACGCGGCTTGATTCCGTTCCTTCACGCACCCACCAAACTGCCCACTGCCTTGGCCACGCACCAAGCCCCGCCGGTCATTTATCCGCTGGGGCGCCTGCGTTTTTTGGGTTGGCTATTGCTGGGGCTCTGGCTTGCCGGCTCTCTGATTGTGCTGCTTTCCCTTGATACCAGGCGGCCGTTTGATTGGCGGATGGTTTTGACGCTTGCTGTTCTGTTGGGCGCGGGCGCGGCAGTGCGTAGCGGCTGGAACAATGCCGCTACCGGTCAGTTGGCCTGGGATGGGGAAGTCTGGCGTTGGGAGAGCACGGGCTACCAGGCGGGAATTGCTGCCCATGAACTCTTGGTGATTGCCGATTTCCAGGGCCTGATGCTGCTTCGGCTCGAAAATCGGGCCGACGCCAAATTGTGGCTCTGGGTCGAGCGAAGTGCATTGCCAGAGCGCTGGCTCGATCTGCGTCGGGCTGTGTATTCACCGCGCAAGTCACCCACCAAGCCCTTGCAGAACGTCTGGTTGCAGGCGGAACCGCAGTCGGCCGTGGCGGCATCGGACACCATGCAAACTGTTGATCAAGCGCAGGAGAAGCCATGACCGCCGACCTGCCACCGTTGCAAGCGCGGACGGCTACCGACAGCGATGCGATGCTGGTCGAGCGCGCGGTTGCGGGTGACCAAAAGGCGTTTGAGCTGCTGGTCATAAAGTACCAGCGCCGCATTCAGCGCCTGATCGGCCGCATGGTACGCGATGTGGACTTAGTGGAAGACATTGCCCAGGAAACATTCATTCGGGCATACCGGGCCTTGGCCCAGTTCAGAGGCGAGGCCCAGTTCTACACCTGGTTGTACCGAATTGCGGTAAATACTGCCAAAAAGGCCCTGATGGACCTTAAGCGGAACCCGACCGTATCGGAAAATTCCTTCAAATCCGGGGAGGACAACGAAACTTCCCCGCTCGAAAATGAACTAATCAGCTCGGAGACACCTGATGCCGTGCTGGCCAGCAAGGAAATAGCAGAAATGGTGAATGCTGCTTTGGGCGCGTTGCCGGAGGAGCTCCGTCAGGCCATCACTTTGCGCGAAATAGAAGGTTTGAGCTATGAAGAGATATCGGAGGCCATGAGTTGCCCTATAGGGACGGTGCGGTCCCGCATCTTCAGGGCACGCGAAGCGATATCTGAGAAGGTCAAGCCCCTGCTCGAAAACCAGTCCGGCAAGCGATGGTGAGATGTTGGCATCCAGAAGCGCCCATCAAGCAGCGTCAAGTGAGTCAGAGCAAGTTAATCAATTACCTGAAACCCGCAGTCTACCGCCCACAAATATCATGAAACCGACCATGCAAGCCAAAGAAATGCTGTCAGCCCTGGCCGATGGTCAGTTGCCGAGTGATGATTTAGGCGCCGCTCTCCAGGTTTGCCAGGATGGCGAGTCCGCATCACCTGCACTGGCCAGCTGGAATACCTACCACCTGATTGGTGAGGTGCTGCGCTCTCCTGCACTGGCGGTGCAGGGTGCGGATCCGGCGTTTGTCAGCCAGATCAAGCAGCGTCTTGTGCAAGAATCATGGATTACAACAGAGCCACGATCTTCTGGGTTTGAGTCGGCGAATCGGACCAGAAAGGCGGCGGCCAGTGAATTGAACCATCACGGTCGGGCAGCCAACGATGGCATGTTTCGATGGAAACTGGTGGCTGGACTGGCCTCGCTGGCGGCGGTTTCCACAATAGCGTGGCATGCTTCAGGTCTGTCGGTCCCCGACTCCGCTCCGCAGCTTGCCCAGGCGTCTGAATCGCCGCAACTGGTTGTGGCCTCGCCGCAGGGCCCCATGGTTCGTGACGCCAAGCTTGAAGAACTACTGGCTGCGCACAAGCAGTTTGCCGGTATTTCCGCCTTCCAGGAGCCCTCAGGGTTCCTGCACCAAGCCACGTTTGATACTTTGCAGAATGCGGGACGTTGAGCGCGGCCCGCGGGCAGGGAAAGGACTTCGTAAACTCATGAAGTACAAGACCTTTCGGCTTTTTGCTGGTGCAGGATGGGTACTGTTAGCGACGAATTATGTAATGGCTCAGGTACTTGCGCCCGTTACGCCATTGGCCGCTCCGGGTGCGACCGCTACCGTGGAGCAATCCCGGAGCATCGATGACTGGTTAATGCGAATGCATGAGGCGGCCCAAAAGCGCGCCTATGTTGGAACCTTTGTTGTGTCCTCCGGAGCATCCCTTTCAAGCGCCAAGATATGGAACGTCTGCGAGGGTAACCAGCATATGGAGCGCATCGAGACGCTCACAGGCGCGCCGCATTCCATTTTTCGTCACAATGACCAGGTCATTACCTTCATGCCAGAGCAAAAGCTTGCACGTAGTGAGACACGCGAGTCGTCCGGCATTTTTCCAGAGTTGCCGCGACCCACCGAACGCCGCGTTGCCGATTTTTATCAACTGCGGCAGAACGGTATTGAACGGGTAGCCGGAGTTGAAGCCAACATCATTGAGCTTGTTCCCAGGGACAATCTGCGTTTTGGTTACCGTGTCTGGACTGAAAAGAAAACTGACCTGGTGGTAAAGCTGCAGACGCTGGGCACTGATGGCAACGTGCTCGAACAGGCCGCGTTTTCGGAGTTGCAACTTGGTGCGCCGGTGAAAATGGACCAGCTTATCCAACTGATGGGAAAGGTCGAGGGCTACCGTATTGAAAAGTTAGTCCTGGTGAAGACAACAGCAAACGCCGAAGGCTGGGCTTTGAGCGAACCCGTGGCTGGATTCGAGCCCGTGCGATGCTACAGGCGTCTGGTTAATGCACAGAAGTCGCCACCCGGCAATGGTCCACTGCAGTGGGTTTTCTCCGACGGTCTTGCGTCGGTTTCCATTTTTGTGGAGCCCATGGATCGGCAACGCCAAGTTGGAAAGTCCAGCCGCCTTTCGCTGGGCGCCACGCAGACAATGACCAAACAAATGGACCCGTACTGGATAACTGTGATGGGCGAGGTTCCGATGGCGACCTTGCAGCTCTTTGCCAATCGGCTTGAACGACGGAAACCCTGAGCCGGTGTCGTGCCAGGAATCTTCAAGCGAGCACGGTGCGGGGGGATTGGTTTTTTTGCCTCGACCGCCATTTATCCCATAGAATTTTTGACAACCAACCACTAACTTGACTAGCGACATTTATGACAAGACTGATGATGATTGAATTGAACCGGAAAACACTGCGCTCCTATTTGATTGCGGGTCTGCTCGCGGTCGTCGCGGTCACCGTGCTGATGCCAGTCAAACCGGTGTGGGCGCAAGTCCGTACGCTGCCTGATTTCACCGATCTGGTTGAACAGGTGGGGCCATCCGTTGTCAACATCCGCACGCTCGAGAAAGTCAAGGCGTCGGCTACGGGCGGCGCTGACGAACAGATGCTTGAGTTTTTTCGGCGGTTTGGCATTCCGGTGCCACCCAACATGCCTCGCGCTCCGCGTCCCGACCGCAATCAGCCTGACGAAGAGCAGCCGCGCGGGGTAGCTTCCGGGTTTATCCTGACAGCAGACGGCTTTGTCATGACCAATGCCCACGTGGTTGAAGGCGCGGACGAAGTGATCGTAACCCTGACGGATAAGAGGGAATTCAAGGCCAAAATCATCGGGGCGGACAAGCGCAGTGATATTGCGGTGGTCAAGATTGAGGCGACCGGTCTGCCAGCCGTGAAAATTGGCGACATCAACCGCTTGAAAGTAGGCGAATGGGTCATGGCCATTGGCTCGCCATTCGGCCTGGAAAATTCCGTGACCGCGGGTATCGTGAGCGCCAAACAGCGCGACACCGGCGACTACCTTCCTTTTATTCAGACCGATGTAGCCATTAATCCGGGCAATTCGGGGGGACCCCTGATCAACATGCGCGGAGAAGTCGTGGGCATCAATAGCCAGATTTATTCACGTTCTGGCGGCTCGCTGGGCATTTCATTTGCCATTCCCATTGATGAAGCGATGCATGTGTCGGATCAGTTGCGAAGCAGCGGCAAGGTTACGCGCGGCCGAATTGGCGTGCAGATTGACCGGGTGTCCAAGGACGTGGCTGAGTCGATTGGGCTGGCAAAACCGCAAGGGGCGCTGGTAAGAGCCGTTGAGAGCAATGCGCCCGCGGAAAAAGCGGGTATAGAACCGGGCGACATCATTATCAAGTTTGACGGCAAGTTGATCGACAAAGCCAGTGACCTTCCGCGCATGGTCGGCAATGTCAAGCCTGGCACCAAGGCCGTGGTGACCGTGTTCAGGCGCGGCGCCACAAAGGATCTGCCGGTCGTCATTGGCGAAGTGGAGCCGGAAAAGCCGGCCCGGGCTGCCGCGGCGGCAGAGCCCAAACCGCAAGCGGCGGGTCCGGCACAAGCGTTCGGGCTGGCTGTGAGCGAATTGCCTGATGCTCAAAAGAAAGAACTCAAGATCAAAGGTGGAGTGAAGGTTGACGCCGTTGAAGGCGCGGCGGCCCGCGCCGGGCTGCGCGAGGGAGACGTGATTGTGGCGATGGCAAACTCTGAAATCGCGAACGTCAAGAATTTCGAAGCGGCGCTGGCAAAAATTGATAAGTCCAAGACCATCACCTTGTTGATCCGACGCGGCGAATTGGCGCAGTATGTGTTGATCCGGCCGCTCCGCTGATGATCTGATGCACTGCCCTCGGAAGACCCTTCCTGGCCGGTCGCAAAACCCCGCAAGACGCGCGAGTTTCCCGAAACTCCACACTTCTCATGAATCTTTTTTTGCGACCGGGCGGCGATCCCGGATGGATCAAAAATATATTTGACTAAAAGGGGCCCCATAAATTTGTGAGTGTTTACTAACAATAAAATGGTATATCAATGAATTTTGTTAGAATGTATCAAGTCTTTTATGTATTTTTGGTATATAAAAACGATATGGGTCCAAAATTTATCTTGAATCCAACGGATTCATGGCTGATTCGAAGGTCACCCACAAGTTGTCCATAAGTCAGCGTTATAGAATTGTGAATAAACTGTGCATAAGTTCTCTGTTGCCGGCTTGCAACGAGAAAAATATGCCTATCTTGGGACTATTCGTCGCTGGCTTTTTGCCTACAATGAAGTTCCAACTATCGCAGTTGCCATAGATTGTTGGTTCAGGGCGCGTCAATACTCGACGCGCCCTTTTTTATGGCCTTTCGCGAGTGACCCACAATCTCTTCGCAGTACAAACAAGCACTTAGGCGTTTCCCTTGATGAATCACATCAGAAATTTTTCAATCATTGCGCATATTGATCACGGAAAATCCACGCTCGCGGACCGCATCATCCAGCGTTGCGGTGGCCTGCAGGATCGCGAGATGAGTGAGCAGGTGCTCGATTCGATGGATATCGAGAAGGAACGCGGGATAACCATCAAGG
>JAHFQQ010000203.1 GCA_023259235.1 Polaromonas sp.
CATCACACCAGCGCCGAGCACGGCGACTTTCTTGACTTGAAAACGGGACATGTTATGCTTTCCTCGATCAGTTGACAGGCTGAATTACTGAATGCGAACCCAGGTCTGGGTCCGCCCGAAAGGCCCGAACGAGCCTCTGACCTGAAGCTTTTTTCCGCCTTCGATGGGTGTCATTTTCAAGGTGTAGTTGCGGCCGTTTTCCGGATCCAGTATCTTGCCGCCCTCCCACACCTCGGCATCTTGTGCCTTTTTCGCGCCACGGATGATTTCGAGCCCAAGCAGCGGTTTGCCCTTGCGGTCATCGCTGCACTCGGTGCACAAATCACCGGGTTTGGCGTCCTTGAGCAGGCGCTTTTCGATTTTTCCGCTCAGCACGCCCGCCTCTTCGGTGATGCGAATATCGGCCTTGGCCTCGCCCGTTTTGTCATCAGAGTTGCGCCACAGGCCCACCGGCGTCACCTGTGCCATGGCGGGCAGCGCAATTGCTCCTAAAATAATAGTCGTCAGTGCATGTTTCATAAGGGCTCCAGCGGTAAAAAGCTTGAAGTATCAGGCCAGCGCCGCGTCTGTGTCCATCAGCGAGCGGCTGCCGCTGCGCGCCGTGCGCATGAGGGTGGCGGTTTCCGGAAACAGCCTGGCGAAGTAAAAGCGCGCCGTCTGCACCTTGGCAAGATAGAACGGGTCGGTGTTGCCAGCGGCAATCTCGCGCAGCGCCACTTGCGCCATGCGGGCCCAGAAGTAGCCAAACACCAGATGGCCCGCCACACGCAGGTAGTCCACCGCGGCAGCGCCGACCTCATCGGGATTTTGCAGCCCCTTGAAACCAAGTTCGGTGGTGAATTTGGTCATCTGATCGGCCAGCACGGCCAGCGGATTGATGAACTCGGCCATCTTCTCGTTCACGCCTTCTTGCGCGATCAGCGCACCAATGATCTTGCCAAATTTTTGCAGTGTGGCCCCGTTGTTGCCGAGCACCTTGCGGCCCAGCAGATCAAGCGACTGGATGGTGTTGGTGCCTTCGTAAATCATGTTGATGCGGTTGTCGCGCGCGAACTGCTCCATGCCCCATTCCTTGATATAGCCATGGCCGCCGAAGACCTGCAGGCAGGCATTGGTGGCAATGTGGCCGTTGTCGGTAAGGAATGCTTTTACGATCGGCGTGAGCAGGGCCACCATCTCGGCCGCGTCCTGGCGAACCTTCTGGTCCGGGTGGTGCAACTCGCGGTCGATCAGCAATGCGCTGAACAGACTGAGCGCGCGGCCGCCCTCGGCATAGGCCTTGGCCGTCAGCAGCATCTTGCGCACGTCCGGGTGCACGATGATCGGGTCGGCGGGCTTGTCCTTGGCCTTCACGCTCGACAGCGAGCGCATCTGGATGCGGTCCTTGGCGTAGGCCAGGGCGTTCTGGTAGGCCACTTCGGTCAGGCCGAGCGACTGGTTGCCCACGCCCAGGCGGGCGGCGTTCATCATCACGAACATCGCCGCCAGTCCCTTGTTGGGCTCGCCGACCAGGGTGCCGACAGCACCGTCGAGCACGATCTGCGCCGTGGCGTTGCCGTGGATGCCCATTTTGTGCTCCAGGCCGCCGCAGTAAACGCCGTTGCGCGATCCCGGCGAACCGTCCTGGTTGACGTTGAACTTGGGCACGATGAACAGGCTGATGCCCTTGCTGCCCTTGGGCGCATCGGGCAGGCGGGCCAGCACCAGGTGGATGATGTTGCTGACGAAATCGTGCTCGCCGGCGCTGATGAATATCTTGTTGCCGGTGATCTTGTAAGTGCCGTCAGGCTGCGGTTCGGCGCGGCTGGCAAGCAGGCCCAGGTCGGTGCCGCAGTGCGGCTCGGTCAGGCACATGGTGCCGGTCCACTCGCCGCTGGTCAGCTTGGGCAGGTAGGTTTTCTTCTGCTCTTCAGTGCCGTGGGCATGCAGCGCTTCGTAGGCGCCGTGCGTCAGGCCCGGGTACATGGTCCAGGCCTGATTGGCGGAGTTGAGCATTTCATAGACGCACTGGTTCAGCACGATCGGCAGGCCCTGGCCGCCGTACTCGGGGTCGGCCGAGAGCGCCGGCCAGCCACCTTCGACATACCGGGCGTAGGCCTCCTTGAAGCCCCTGGGCGTAGTCACTTCGTGGGTGGCCTTGTCAAGCGTGCAGCCCTCTTCGTCACCGCTGATGTTGAGCGGGAAGGTCACTTCGCTGGCGAACTTGCCACCCTCCTCGATGACGGCGTTGATGGTGTCGGCGTCGACCTCGGCATGCCGGGGCATGGCCTTGTATTCTTCGGCGACCCGGAGCACCTCGTGCATGACGAATTGCATGTCGCGCAGGGGCGGAGTGTATTGGGGCATGTTGGGTCTTTCTGTTTTAAACGGATTTGGGAGAAGATGTCCTGGCCCGGACTTTCTTCGGCAAAGCGGTTGTGGGCGAGCTGCCATAGCGCGCCAGGATATTGGCAAAGCCGGTGTTGGCCCGGTCCAGGGAACCCGGGGCCTTGAGAAAACGGGCTTCGTAATGCAGCGCCAGAATGAGGCCATGGATCTCGAAGGCCATCTGCTCCTCGTCGGCGTCGGCGCGCAAATGGCCAACCTCCTTGGCCTGCACCACGGCGCGGTGCATCGCCGCCAGCCAGGTCCGCACCGAGTCTGCCAGCGCATCACGCACCGGCCCGGGCCGGTCGTCAAACTCGACGGCACCGCTGATATAGATGCAGCCCGAATCGATTTCGATCGAGGTGCGGCGCATCCAGTTGTGAAACAGCGCGCGCAAACGCGGCAAGCCGCGGGCCTGCTGCAACGCCGGAAAGAACACCTCTTCCTCGAAGCGGGCGTGGTATTCGCGAATCACCGATATCTGCAGCTCTTCACGAGATCCAAAATGGGAAAACACGCCGGACTTGCTCATATGCATGGCTTCGGCCAGCGCCCCGATGCTCAGGCCTTCCAGCCCGATCTGCGTGGCCAGGCCCAAAGCCGCGTCGACAATGGCCGCCTTGGTCTGCCGGCCTTTGTGCTGGCCTTTATGCCGTTCCCTGGGCGCTGCCGCGGCATTGGCCTCAGCGCGGGCGGTTTTGGCAGGGAAGACAGTTGCGGGCATGGTGTTGATGCAAATAAAAGAACGATCGTTCTATTTTGCATCAATTTGAAGACAATCCCCGAAGAGGACTTATGGCGCACGCATTTATAGAGACCAAGGTCTAACCATACAAAGGGTAAACCCGCATGTGTTGACGGTGATAAAACCCGGCCTGACCGGGCGGCTGGATCGAACGCTACAGTTTGAAGGGCACAACGAGCTGCCGCTGTTCGCCCAGGCCCTGGATGCCAAGCACCATCGTGTCGCCCCTTTTCAGGTACAACGGCGGCTTCATGCCCATGCCCACGCCGGGCGGTGTGCCGGTGGTGATGATATCGCCCGGCTCCAGCGTCATGAACCGGCTGACATAGCTGATGACCCTGGCAACCCCGAAAATCATGGTGCGGGTGGAGCCCGCCTGCACGCGCTTGCCGTTGAGCTCCAGCCACAAACCCAGTTTCTGCGGATCGGGCACTTCGTCGCGCGTCACCAGCCAGGGACCGATCGGGCCGAAGGTGTCGCAGCCTTTGCCCTTGTCCCAGGTGCCGCCACGCTCGATCTGGTATTCGCGCTCGCTGACATCATTGACGATGCAGTAACCCGCAACAAGATTCAGGGCGTCCTTTTGCGGCACATGGCGCGCGCGAGCGCCCATCACCACGCCGAGCTCGACCTCCCAATCGGTCTTGACGGAGCCCCGGGGCAGCATCACCGGATCATTGGGGCCCTGGATGCAACTGGTGGCCTTCATGAAGACAATCGGCTCTTTCGGAATTGGCAGGCCTGCCTCGGCGGCATGGTCGGCGTAATTCAGCCCGATGGCGATGAACTTGCCAATACTGCCAACCGGGCTGCCCAAGCGCGGCGAGCCCTTGACCAGCGGCAACTTTTCAGTTTTCAGCTTGCGCAACGTGGCCAGCGCCGCATCGCCAAGCTGGCCGGGGCCAATGTCTTGGATGTGTGCGCTCAGGTCACGCAGTTTGCCACCGGCATCGATCAGACCAGGCTTTTCCTTGCCGGCGTTGCCGTAGCGAACAAGTTTCATGGCGTGCCCTTTCTATCCGAAATGCATAATTAAAACAGTCATCAGCCCATATATAGCGGGTATTTAAAGCTATGCTTATCATAGCAATAAGCAATCTGGAAAATCAGGGCGGGCTCAGCCCAGAACAATGGCCAGACTGGCGTCCAGGTGCTCGGAAGGCAGGCGCTTGAAGCCCGAGCGGGCAAAGCGCTGCAGGCGGCCGACAATGAACGCCGCGATCACCGAAGCGCGCGCCTGCGCGTCGACCGTGGGGGTGGCGGCGCCTGCAGCCGCGGCTGCATCACGCAGGTATTGCCTGAGGCTGGACTCGAGTTTGTCAAAAAACTGGTTCATGCGCTGTTGCAGCCGGTCATTTTCAAACACCAGCGCATCGCCCACCATCACGCGGGTCATGCCCGGGTTTTTTTCGCCAAATTGCAGCACCATGACCACCAGCTTGCGGGTGCGTGCCGCCGGGTCGCTCTCGCGCTCGGCGATCTGGTTGACCAGTGTGAAAACGCTTTGCTCGATGAATTCGATCAATCCCTCGAACATCTGTGCCTTGCTGGCGAAATGGCGGTAAAGCGCCGCTTCGCTCACACCAAGCCTGGCTGCCAGCGCCGACGTGGTGATGCGTTCTGCGCCCGGTTGCTCCAGCATAGCCGCCAGCGCCTGCAAAATCTGGATCCGGCGCTCACCCGGCTTCGGACGCTTGCGCACCGCAGGCTCCGCGGCGGCGGCCGCGGGCTGCAGGCCTGGTTCGGGTTCAGCTGCTAATTCGGACATGGGGTCGACAAGCGAGGAATGAAGAATGTTTCAAAAAACCGGGAATCGTTGCAATTGATTCTCGCACAGCCGAATGACCGCTCAAGGTCTGCCGCATACGGGTTTTCGTCTATGGTGCCGGGCAGAGTCTCATGCATCGGATTCCGCCTGGCAATCCTTGACTACAAGCTCAGGCGCACCCGCAAACCACGTCTGCCGCGGAAATCCGCCCCTGCGTGGTTGTCATGCAGCTCAAGCTGCGAATGATGGACCCGGGCAATTTCGTCGGCGATGGCCAGCCCCAGGCCATTGCCCTCGCCCGCCGTGCCGCGCAGCCGGTAAAAGCGCTGCAAGGCCTTGGCGCGCTCGGCCGCGGCAATGCCAGGGCCATCGTCTTCCACTTCCAGGAATACCCCGAAAAGCTTGTCAGGCATGTCATCGCCCACCCTGTGAGGCGTGGCCTGAGGGGCAGGAAGAGGGCCGCAGCGCAGCGTGACGGTGCCGCCGGGCTGGGTGTACTTGACGGCGTTATCCAGCAGATTGCACAGCAACTCGCGCAGCAGCCACTCGTGACCGTTGGCCTGCGCGGGCTGGGCCTCAAGCCCCAAGTCGATGCCCTTGCGCGCAGCCGCATCCAGGTACAACGGCAAAATCGACTCGCACAGGTCTTTCAGGTCCACCCACTGCGTTGACTGGGCTGCCACGGCCGAGGCGTCGGCGCGCGACAGGGCCAGCAACTGATTGGCAAGCTGCGAGGTGCGCCGCGTGGCGCTGCGCAGGTGGATGATTTTCTCGGCCGAAAGCGTGACGCTGCCAGCCTCGCCCGGAGCCTGCACGGCCTGCGCCGCCTGGGCCCAGGCTTCAACCTGCGACTGCAGGCCCGCCAGCGGCGTGCGCAACTGGTGCGCGGCGTCGGCGACAAAGCGGCGCTGCCCCTCCGCCTGGTCATTGACCAGGCGAAACAGGCGGTTCAGCGCACTCACCAGCGGCCGCACCTCGGATGGCGTGGTGAGCGGGTCGATCGCGCTCAGGTCGCGCGGGCTGCGCCGCGCCACGGCATCTTTCAGATCGAGCAGCGGCTTGAGTGCCCGGGTCACGGCCCAATTGATCGCAAACCCGCCCGCCAGCACCAGCAGGAAATTGGGTAGCAGCACCTTGAACATGATCGAGCTGACCCATTGCTGGCGCGGGTCCGAGCCGTCGGCCAACTGCACAATCAGCTCGCCGGCCGCGGTACTGACGCGCTGCGTTGCGATGCGGTAAATGACGCCGTGGTCCTCCATGCTGTGGAACTCGGGCTCATAGGTGGCCGGTATATCCCCGACGATCCAGGGCTCCCCCGCAAGAAATCCGCCGCCCGAGCTTGATATACGAAAGCCGACAGCGCTACTGCGTCCCCTGAGGAAGTCCTGCACTGCCGGTGCCAGCAACATGGCAGGCGAGCTGTTTGGCGCCAGGCCGGGCGCCACCACGGAGTCGGCCAGCAGCGGAATCAGCCGCGACAGTTGCTGGTCCTTTTGCAGCGCCACGTTGCCGGCCGTCTGGTAGGCAAAAAAGATGTTCAACAAGGCAAGAAAGCCCAGCGGCAGCAG
>JAHFQQ010000204.1 GCA_023259235.1 Polaromonas sp.
GAGCATCAGTTTGATGCACCCGCGCGACGGCCGCCCGGTGTTCCTCTACCCTTGGGAAGGAGCCACCCTGATCGGCACCACCGACCTGGACCACCAGGGCGACCTCAACCTGGAGCCCAGCATCACGCCTGCGGAGGCGGATTACCTGATTGCGGCGGTCAACGACCAGTTTCCCGACGTCGCGCTCACAGCCGCCGACGTCAGCGCCAGCTATGCCGGGGTGCGCCCGGTGGTGGACGATGGCCAGGGCGACGCGTCCAAGGCCACCCGCGACCATGTGGTGCTGGACGAATCCGGCCTGATTTCTCTGACGGGTGGCAAGCTCACCACCTTCCGACTGATGGCGCAGGACGCCCTGGCATTGGCCGCCCCCCATGCAGGCAAGCCTTTTGCACGGGACGAAGCCGCCCTGTTTACACCGGTGCCAGACCTGAACCCCCGCTGGAGCACGTCGGTACGCCATCGGCTGGCCGCACGCTATGGCTACCGCGCGGCTGAACTGTCCCATGGTGCCGTGGACAGCGCACTGCAAACCATCCCCGGTAGCAGCACCCTGTGGCTGGAATTGTCGGTGGCCGCCCAGCACGAGGCCGTGGTGCACCTGGACGATTTGCTGCTGCGCCGCACCCGGTTGGGGCTGTTGCTGCCGCGCGGTGGGCTGGACCACCTGGCGCGCATCCAGGCCCTGTGTGCGCCATACCTGCCATGGGACCAAGCCCGGTGGGATGCCGAACTGGCGCGCTACCGCCACCTGATAGCCGCCCACTACGCCCTGCCCACCGCCTCCAAGGAAACCCCATGAGCGCCACCCCGCACCCCACCTGCATTCTGGCCATCGACAACGGCACCCAAAGCGTGCGCGCCCTGCTGTTTGACCTGCACGGCAACCTGGTGGACAAGGCGCAGGTGGTGATCGACAGCTACCAGTCGCCCGAACCCGGCTGGATGGAAAACGACCCCGAGGCCTTCTGGCAGGCCCTGTGCCAGGCCTGCCAGCGCCTGTGGGCCAGCACCAGCGTGCCGCCCAGCGCCGTCGCCGGCGTCGTCATCACCACCCAGCGCGGCACCACCATCGCGCTGGACAAAGCCGGCCAGCCCCTGCGCCCGGCCATGATCTGGCTGGACCAGCGCCGCGCCGACGCACCGCCCAAACTGAAATGGTGGTGGGAAGCCGCTTTCAAGCTCATCGGCATGCGCGACACGGTGCGCCACTTCCAGAAGGAAGCCGAGGCCAACTGGATCGCCGAGCACCAGCCGGAGCTGTGGGCAAAAACCGACAAGTACCTGCTGCTCTCGGGCTACCTGAACTACCGCTTCACCGGGCGCTTTGTGGACTCGGTGGCGTCGCAGGTGGGCTATGTGCCGTTCGACTACAAGAAGGGCCGCTGGGCCGCTGCGCACGACTGGAAGTGGCAGGCCATGCCGATCCTGCCCAGCATGCTGCCCGAGCTGGTGCCGGCGGGCACCGTCATCGGCGCGGTCAGCGCCCAGGTCGCCGCGGATACCGGCATTCCAGAGGGCCTGCCGGTGGTTGCCGGCGCAGCCGACAAGGCCTGCGAGGTGATCGGCGCGGGCTGCCTGACCCCCGAGATTGCCTGCCTGTCCTATGGCACTGCGGCCACCATCAACACCACCACACCGCGCTATCTGGAGGCCACGCCCTTCATTCCGCCCTACCAGGCCGCCGTGCCGGGCCACTACAACACCGAGGTGCAGATCACGCGCGGCTTCTGGATGGTGAGCTGGTTCAAGGAACAATTTGGCCTGCACGAGCAGCAAACCGCCCAGGCGCTGGGCGTGACGCCCGAGAGCCTGTTCGATGAACTGGTGGGCGCCGTGCCGCCCGGCGCGCAGGGCCTGATGCTGCAGCCGTTCTGGAACCCCGGCATCAAGGTGCCCGGCCCCGAGGCCAAGGGCGCCATCATCGGCTTTGGCGACGTGCACAAGCGTGCCCACCTGTACCGCGCCATTCTGGAAGGCCTGGCCTATGCCCTGCGCGAGGCCAAGGAGCGCATCGAAAGACGCGGCGGCACCCGCATCACCCGCGTGCGGGTCTCCGGCGGCGGCTCGCAAAGCGATGCGGCCATGCAGATCACGGCCAACGTGTTCAACCTGCCCGCCGAGCGCCCCCACCTGTACGAGACCAGCGGTTTGGGCGCGGCCATTTTGGCCGCAGTGGCGCTGAAGCTGCACCCCGACTTTGCCACCGCCATCGCCCGGATGACGCGCATCGGCCAGGTGTTCGAGCCCGAGCCCGAGCACGCCAGCACCTACGAGCAGTTGTACCGCCGCGTGTACTGCCGCATGTACCGCAGGCTGCAGCCGCTGTACAAGGCCATTCAGGAGATCACCGGCTACCCCAGCCGCAACTGAGGCTAATTTACCGGCAATGCAGCCGCCAGCAGTTGCCGAAGAAGCATCAGCCCGGGCTCATGATTTACCGCGACCTGCGCGACTTCATGGCGCAACTGGCGCAGAGCGGCGATTCCTGTCACCTGCGTGCTGACAGCACAGCGCCCGCCCGGGACAATGGCGCATGGACTTCGCACCTTCCCCCCGTGCACAGGACCTGCGCCAGCGCCTTGAAGCGTTCATGCAGCGCTACCTGTTGCCCTACAACGCCGCCTGGCACCGCTCGGTGCAGGAGGGCGTGTACCCGCCCCCCTTCATTGAGGACCTCAAGGCCCTGGCGCGCGAAGAGGGGCTGTGGAACCTGTTTTTGCCTGACCTGCGCGACGACGAGCCCGGCACGCGCGTCTCCATCCTCGACTACGCGCCGCTGGCTGAAGCCATGGGCCGCCTGCCCTGGGCTCCGGAAGTGTTCAACTGCAGCGCGCCCGACACCGGCAACATGGAGCTGCTGCACCGCTTTGCCACGCTGGAGCAGCGCGCGCAGTGGCTGGCGCCGCTGCTCGATGGCAGCATTCGCTCGGCGTTTGCCATGTCCGAGCCTGATGTGGCCTCGTCCGACCCCACCAACCTGCAGACCACCGTGCGGCGCGAAGGCGCTCAACTGGTGCTCAACGGCCGCAAATGGTTTATCACCGGCGCCGCACACCCGAATTGCCGGCTGCTGATCGTGCTGTGCCGCAACGCCGCAATCGCCCCGGATGCCGCTGAAGAAGGCCCCGACGCAAGCGCGCACCAGCAGCACAGCATGGTGCTGGTGCCGCTTGACAGCCCCGGCGTGCGGGTGGTGCGAAACATTTCCATGATGCACCACCTCGCACCCGAGGGGCACTGCGAAATCCTGCTGCGTGATGTGCGTGTCCCGGCAGATCACCTGCTGGGCGCCTGGGGCGAAGGTTTTTCCATGGCGCAGGCACGCCTCGGACCGGGGCGGGTGCACCACTGCATGCGCGCCATCGGGCAGTGCGAGCTGGCGCTGACGCTGGCTGCCGAGCGCACGCTGGAGCGCCAGGCGTTTGGCAAACACCTCGCTGACTTTTCCAACGTGCAGGACTGGATCGCCGAGTCGCGCATTGAGATCGACCAGGCGCGTTTGCTGGTGCTGTACGTCGCCTGGGCGCTCGACCAGGGAACGCTGGAGCCGGCGCAACTGCGCGCCCAGGTGGCCGCCATCAAGGTGGTGGCGGCCCGGCTGCAAACCCGCGTGGTGGACCGCGCCATGCAGGCCTTCGGCGCCATGGGCCTGTCGCCCGACACCCCGCTGGCCTATTTCTGGAGCTGGGGCCGCGCCCTGCACCTGATGGACGGGCCGGACGAAGTGCACCTGCGAACCGTGGCCAGGCACGAGCTTGCGCAGGCACGCACGCGCATGGGCGCCCATTCCGGCTACTTCACTACGCCCGAACAACTGCAAGCCCTGCCACGCATCCGGTAGCGCACTCTGGCGCCACCAGGGCCTTTCACCTGCGCACAACCGCCAGCACCGGAAATACATGAAAATGCCCTGAGAGGCAGTGCCAGCAGGCACTGCGCAGGGCCCGGCATCCGATGGAGACAAGCATGCGTGTACAGGTAGCCATTGTGGGTGGCGGTCCGTCCGGACAATTGCTCGGCCGGCTGCTTCAGCAGGCCGGTATCGACGCCGTCATTCTTGAACGCCAGTCTGGCGACTATGTGCTGGGCCGCATACGCGCCGGCGTTCTGGAGCAGGTCTGCATCGACCTCATGGATGAGGCCGGTGTTGGCGAACGCATGCATCGGGAAGGCCTGATCCACGGCGGCTTTGACATGCTGTTCAACGGCGAGCGCCACCGCATCGACATGGAACAGCTGACCGGTGGAAAGCACGTCATGGTTTATGGACAGACCGAACTCACGCGCGACCTGATGGATGCGCGCCGGGCTGCGGGCTTGACCACCATCTACCAGGCCGGCAACGTGACTGTGCACGATTTCGACACCGCCAAGCCCCGTGTGCGCTACGAGAAGGACGGCCAGACGCATGAGATCGAGTGCGATTTCATCGCCGGCTGCGACGGCTTTCACGGCATTTGCCGCGCCAGCATCCCGCGCCGCGCGATCCATGAATACGAAAAAACCTACCCCTTCGGCTGGCTCGGCGTGCTGTCGGAGACGCCGCCGGTTCATGAGGAACTGATTTACGCCAACAGTCCGCGCGGCTTTGCCCTGTGTTCACAGCGCAGCCATAGCCGCAGCCGCTACTACCTGCAGGTGCCGCTGACAGACAAGGTCGAAGACTGGTCCGATGAAACCTTCTGGCAGGAACTGCGCCTGCGCCTGGACCCCGATGCGCGCGAGAAGCTGGTCACCGGCCCATCGATTGAAAAAAGCATCGCTCCGCTGCGCAGTTTTGTCACCGAGCCGATGCACTTCGGCCGCATGTTCCTGGCCGGCGACGCCGCCCACATCGTGCCGCCCACCGGAGCCAAGGGCCTGAATCTGGCGGCCACCGACGTGAAATACCTGTCCGGCGCCCTGATCGAGTTCTACCAGGACCGGAGCGAGGCCGCCATCGGCCATTACTCCGAACGCTGTCTGCGCCGCATCTGGCGTGCCGAGCGCTTCTCCTGGTGGTTCACCAGCCTGATGCACCGCTTCCCGGAAAACGGCGAGATTGGCCAGAAGTTTCAGGAAGCCGAACTCGACTATCTGGTGAACTCCAGGGCCGCATCCACGTCGCTTGCCGAGAACTACGTCGGCCTGCCGCTATAACATGGCGGCATGAGAACCAGCCAAAAAACCACAACCTCCCCGGCCCGGCGGCCGCTCCAGGGCGTGCGCATCCTGAGCCTCGCGCTCAACCTGCCCGGCCCCGCCGCGCTGATGCGTTGCCGGCAAATGGGGGCCACCTGCATCAAGCTGGAGCCGCCTGATGGCGACCCGATGGGCCGGTACAACCAGCCGGCCTACGCCCAGCTGCACGAGCGCGTGAAGGTTCTGGTAGCTGACCTCAAATCTGAAGCGGGCCGGAAGGTGCTGCGTAGCGAGCTGGCCAAGGCCGATGTGCTGCTCACCTCGTTCCGGCCCTCGGCGCTGGAGAAACTGGACCTGGGCTGGAAAAAGTTGCACCGTCTCTACCCTGCCCTGTCGCAGGTTGCCATCGTCGGCAGCCCGGGCGAGCGCGCCGAAGCACCGGGCCATGACCTGACCTACCTGGCAGAAAACGGCCTGGTGCCCGGGCTGGAACTGCCCGCTACGTTGTACGCCGACATGGGTGGCTCGCTGATGGTCAGCGAAGCGGTGCTGAAGGCGGTGCTGCAGCAGCAGGAACGCCATGCCGGCGCCGGCAATGCCAACCCGCACGGTGTGTTCGTCGAAGTGGCGCTCTCTGATGCGGCCGCCTACCTCGCCCTGCCGCGCCAATGGGGATTGACGCAACCGGGCGGCGCGGTGGGCGGCGCGCATGCGGGCTACCGCATTTACCCCTGCAAGGACGGCCGCGTGGCCGTTGCCGCGCTGGAGCCGCACTTTGCCGCTGCCCTGTGCGCTGCGGCAGGTGTCGCCACTTCGGACATCCGCGCCATGTTCAACCCGGCCGTGCACCAGGCGATCGCAAATTTTTTGTTGACCCGAACGCGCAAGCAACTCGACCGGTTGGCGCTGGAAAAGGACATCCCGCTGCACACCCTGGCATGAACGTGCGGCGCGCTGACCGCGCAGAGAACCGGAGCAGCGGGGTTTGCGCCTGCCAGCAGCGCCAGATCAGTGCTTGGCGTTGCCGTTTCGGCCCTGCTTGAGCGCAATCGTCAGCAGCAGTGACGCATCTTCCACGCCGCGCAAGCCGTGCATTTCATCACCGGAAACGAGAATCAGCTCGCCGGCGGCCAACTGCCGCACGCCCGCAGCGCAGGTGAATGCAATGCGGCCTTCGAGACACTGCACCGTAATTTCGCCGAACACGCCATGCGGCGGCATTTCTGCGCCGGCCAGCAGCACG
>JAHFQQ010000205.1 GCA_023259235.1 Polaromonas sp.
TATGTTCAACAAGGCAAGAAAGCCCAGCGGCAGCAGCAGCAGCAACAGCAATCTGCGTTGCAGGCCCGACTTCATGGCGGCCGGCATCAGGCGGTTGCCCGTTACCCGCAAAATTCCGGCGTGCAGGCGGCCTTTCAGGCGGCTGATCCAGAAGGCCGTGCGCGCCGGCCTATTCGGCGCGAGCATCGGGCAAGGCCTCCAGCAGCTCCAGGCGATAGCCAAAGCCGCGAATGCAGCGCACGCCAATGCCATGGGGTTCGAGCTTGCCGCGCAGGCGGGACATGTAAACCTCGATGGCGTTGAGCGTGATTCCCTTGTCCCAGCCGGTCATGGCCTGCAACAGCTTGTTTTTGTTGACCGGTTTTGGCGCGTGAATCAGCAGGTATTCAATGGCGGTCCATTCGCGGGGCCCGAGTTCGATCGACTGGCCGTTGGCGCGCGCCTCGTGATTGGCGGTGTCGAGCTGCAGCGCACCGAAGCTCAGGGTGGCGCTGGTGGCCGCCTGCGAGCGGCGCAGCAAGGCGCGCAGGCGCGCCAGCAGTTCAGGCAGCTCAAAGGGTTTGAGCAGGTAGTCGTCGGCGCCCAGATCGAGCCCCTGCACGCGGTCGCACAGCGCGTCGCGCGCCGTCAAAATCAGCACCGGCATGGTCAGGCCGTTGCACCGCAAGCGGCGCGTGAGTTCGAGACCGTCGAGCTTGGGCAGGCCGAGGTCGATCACGGCGATATCGAAGGTTTCGTTCTGCAAAACATCTTCGGCACGCTCGGCGCTGCCAACCCAGTCAACCGCGTACCCGGCATCGCTCAGCCCCAGCTTGATGCCGCTGGCCACCATCACATCGTCTTCAACCAGCAACAGTCTCATAGGACCTCAAAATGAGTGAAAAACGCGTTCGGGAAGCGTTGCGGGCGATTGTCAGGCCAGGCGCATGGCAAATCAACCCAGCCACGAGCGCCACCCGCCACAGCGCCGGGCCGCGGCAAGGCCAGCACCCCATGAGGGCAGCGCATTACACGCAGTGGCGAGCGGGGGAGCCATTCGTCCGGCCGCCGGGCCGCCCCAAGCAAGGCCAGCCCCCCTGGGGGGCAGCGAAGCACACGCAGTGGCGAGCGTGGGGGTCACAGGCCGCAGCGCCGGGCCGCCCCAAGCAAGGCCAGCCCCCTCGGGGGGTAGCGAAGCACACGCAGTGGCGAGCGTGGGGGTCATTTCCTAGTGTGAACGGATCATGGTCCCGTAGGCCTGATCGGTCAGGATTTCCAGCAGCATGGCATGCGGCACCCGGCCGTCGATGATGTGCACCGCATTGACACCGCTTCTGGCCGCGTCCAGCGCGCCCTCTATCTTGGGCAGCATGCCGCCCGAAATCGTGCCATCGGCAAACAGCCCGTCGATCTCGCGCGCCGTCAGGTCGGTCAGCAGCTCGCCGGCCTTGTTCAGCACGCCGGGGGTATTGGTCAGCAGCACCAGCTTTTCAGCCTTCAGCACGATGGCCAGCCTGCCTGCCACCACATCGGCATTGATGTTGTAGCTTTCGTTTTCTTCGCCAAAGCCAAGCGGACTGATCACGGGAATGAAGGCGTCATCCTGCAGCGCCCTGACCACGCTCGGGTCAATGCTGACGATGTCGCCGACAAAGCCGATATCGTGCTCCCTGGCTGAATCGTCCTTGTCAACCATTTTGAGCCTTTGCGCGCGAATCAGACCGCCGTCGCGTCCGGTCAGGCCGACCGCCTTGCCGCCCGCCTGGTTGATCAGGCCCACTATATCTTGCTGCACCTGGCCGGCCAGCACCCACTCGACCACTTCCATGGTTTCCTCGTCGGTGACGCGCATGCCCTGAATGAAGCGCCCCTTTTTGCCGAGCCGGTTCAGCGCCGCCTCGATCTGCGGGCCGCCGCCGTGCACCACCACCGGATTCATGCCGACCAGTTTGAGCAGCACCACATCCTCGGCAAAATCAGCCTGCAGTGCCGGATCGGTCATGGCGTTGCCGCCGTACTTGATGACGATGGTCTTGCCGTGGAACCGGCGGATGTAGGGCAGCGCCTGCGCCAGGATTTCAGCCTTGTCGCGCGGGCCGACGTGGGACAGGTCAGGGTCGGTGGCAACAGGGGAAGTGTGGGTCATTGCGGCTCGCCTTGCACATGAAAAAGAACGAAAAAGACTGCAGCATGAATTGTGCCGCATGCAGACCGCAATGACCCTGGGCACCTGTCAAGATGCGGCGGCCTTGCGCATGGTGTTCGCGCATCATGAGATTCGATTGCTATAGTATCGGTAGCGTACTATGCTTTTGGCACGTGGGCAAACTGCCAAAATGATTCACAATAATTGCAGTCTGGCCCGCCTGGATGGCGCTCAGAGGCAGCAGGCATCGATAACCTCTCGCACCAGCGCATCCGGCACGCTGCGCACGGCTGCCCGGCCCGGCCCGTCAATCAGCACAAAACGAATCTCGCCGGCCTCTGACTTCTTGTCGATGCGCATCAGCTCAAGGTAACGCCCGGCGTTGTCGATGCGGGAGAGCCGTGGCCCGGTCACAGGCAAGCCGGCGCGCCGCACCAGGGTGGTCAGGCGCTCCACAAACGGCGTCTCCACCAGGCCCAGGCGTTGCGACAGATGCGCCGCCATCACCATGCCGCAGCCGACACCTTCACCGTGCAGCCATTCGCCATAGCCCAGCCCCGACTCGATCGCGTGGCCGAAGGTATGGCCAAAATTCAGGATCGCCCGCAAGCCTGCCTCGCGCTCATCCTGCCCGACGACCCAGGCCTTGATCTGGCAACTGCGCTCAATCGCATGCGCCAGCGCGGCGGCATCCCTGGCCAGCAGGGCATCGAGGCTGGCTTCGATCCAGTCAAAAAAGGCCATGTCGGCAATTGGCCCGTATTTGATGACCTCGGCCAGCCCGGCGCTCAGTTCACGGGGCGGCAGCGTGGCAAGAACGTCCAGGTCACAGACTACCAGCAGCGGCTGGTAAAACGCACCGATCATGTTTTTGCCGAGCGGATGGTTGATGGCGGTCTTGCCGCCCACCGAGGAATCGACCTGCGCCAGCAGCGTGGTCGGCACCTGCACAAACGGCACGCCGCGCATGTAGCTGGCGGCGGCAAAGCCGGTCATGTCGCCCACCACACCACCGCCCAGCGCGAACAGCACGGTCTTGCGGTCGCAGCCGTTTTGCAGCAAGGCGTCAAAAATCAGCTGCAGGGTCGGCCAGTCCTTGTGAGTTTCGCCATCGGGCAGGGTCAGCAGGAACACCTTGCGGTAGTTGGGCCGCAGCGCCTGCATAAGCTGCGCCGCATACAGCGGAGCCACGGTCGTATTGGACACCACCAGGGCGCTGGCGGCTTGGGGCAGATGCTGGTAAGTCAGCGCGCTGCCCAGCAGCTGGCTGGCAATGACAATCGGGTAGCTGCGCTCTGCCAGCTCGATATGAACCTGCGACGCCGCAGGAGAAGAATTTGCGTGCATGGCGGCAAGTGTAGATTTATTGGGGTCAGACACCAATCTTTCTGGGACGCCATGCGTCGCACCCGAAGGGTCAGCCTTTGGCTGATAAAATTTGGTGTCTGACCCCAAAAAATCCAACGCTGGAACAATGCCCGCCAGCTCCAGTTGCATGATGATCGTGGTGACCAGCATGGAAACGGTGGGGCGGCCGGTTTCGATCACGAAATGGGCGATTTCGCGGTACAGCGGATCGCGCCGGGCATGCAGGTCGCGCAAGCGCGCCAGCGGGTCGGCCACCTGCAGCAGCGGACGATGACGGTCGTGGCGCAGGCGGCGAAACAGCGCCTCAGGACTGGACTTGAGATAGATGACAAAGCTGCGCTCGTGGAGATGCTGCCGGTTGAGCTCACTCAAGACGGCTCCGCCGCCCGTGGAAAGCACCCCGGCACCGCTCTGGGTCAGTTCATCAATGACAGCCTGCTCGGCATCGCGAAACGCCGCTTCGCCCTCGTTCTCAAAGTAGTCCCGTATGGTGCAGCCCAGCCGCCGCTCGATCACCGCATCGGAGTCGGTGAACGCAAGCCCCAGACGCCGGGCGAGTTGCCGCCCGACGGTGGATTTGCCTGAGCCGGGCAGGCCGACGAGGGAGATCAGCAAGACAATGTCTGGCCGGTCAGGGTGAAGAAAAGACTGTTGAAGTGCCTGCAGGACTCGTGACGGTCACAGTCACCGGATCGGCTGGACTGCAGCTGTCCAGTGCGATCTGGAGCCGCATCGATCCGGTTTGATTCGGCACGGCCGTATCGGACTGACTGGTTGCCAAACAGAGTCCTGACGTTCCGACGGCAATGGTGCTGCCTGTCGGCATGGAGTTTCCGTTCAGATCAGCAATCGTGACAACAAGCGAATTTGAGGTTCTGACGGCATTGGTGAAGGCTGCATGGCTGGTCGAGAAAGCAACCACCGCCTGCTGACGCACATCGACCGCGCCCCAGACCCCGTCGCAGGAATTGGGACGCCCCAGGAAACCACCCGCGCAGTTCACGCTGCCGGCCCGCGGCACCGTGAAATAACCAGCAACATATGGGCCGGTGGTACCGCCGGTCAGCGCACCGTCCCAGCGGAAGGCGTTGCCAAGATCGTCAAAGGGCTCGCCAGGGGTATAGACATTGTCAAAGTTGAGGTCAACAAAGTCTTCATCGCCCTGGGCATACGCCAGGATGGACACCAGACCATCGGCCGGGCGCGGGTTTTGCGAGCGCAGGGTTGAACCGCAGCGTGAATTGACGGTGGTGCAGGTCGGCGGAATCATGACGCCGCCCTCAGTAACAAAGTTGACCGCCGTGCCGTCGGGCACCGGGTTGCCCTGGCGGTCTGCCATGGACAAGGTGAGATCGGTCGTCACGCCGTCAATCTGCCAGCCTTCGATCGCCAGCGTTGTAACCGCAAGACTCAGCCGCGACTGAACCGGGCGGCCCGAGGCGATGGCCAGAACCGAAGACGTGGTGCTGATAGCCGGGTTGGACACCAGCGAGGCCTTGACGCTCACGCTGGTGGGCACCGGCCCGGAAAACACGGCAACCGAAACCTCGCCGCTGGAATTGGTGGTCAGCGTCACCGGGTTCACATTACCGACGGTACCGAAGGACGTCTTGGGAATTCCCCCGGCCAGATCTTTCAGCTCGAGCAGCACATTCTGGCCCTGAATCGGCGCGTTCGAGGCATTGATCAACCTGAATTTGATGACCGACTGCGTCACACCACCAGAGCCCGCCAGGTAGATCGTCGAGGGCAGTGCTTCAACAAACATCAGATTGGTGGCTGCGGCAATGTCTATGCCCAGGCGGCCTGACACCGGCGTTGCACCGAGCGCGCTGGCCACGATGGAAACCACCGTGTTGCTGCAGCCCTGATCGTTGTCAAGACCCGGATTGCTGGCCGAGTAGCTCACCTGAACGATGCCTTGGCTGTTGGTGGATGCACTGGCGGGCGCAACCGTGCCGCAACTCGCAATAAAGCTCACGGAAACCGGCGTTGAAGTTGCAGGCGCGCCATCAATATTGACCTGGACCGAGATAATCCGCGTTCCGTAGGCGGCCAGTGTGGGCGTCCCCACGTTCATGTTGGTCAGCGTAATGTTGCCGCCGGCAATCTGGTAGTTCAGCGAAGCGGTCACCACCATATCGGCGGTGGGCGGCGCGGAGCCATCCGGGTATTTTGCCAGTGATCCGGCCTTGTAGTTGTAGGTGACGGTCACGACACCGGCCCCGGTGGCATCCACCGATGCGCGGGCCAGCTTGAAGGCCACAAAGCCGGAACTGGTGAGCGCGGTCGTACCTTCGGGGAAAATGATCTGGCTGCTGTCCCCGGAGACTTCAACCACCTGATTGGGAATGGCGTTGCCGCTCGGGTCGGTGAGCATGACATTGAGCAGGGTGTAGCCAAAGGCGGCGATGGAGTTGGTTGAAGCACCCGCGATGGTTTGCAGGGCCAGCTTGAGAACCGGGTCTTTGCTGCCACCACCAAACGATGCCGGCGCCGCGCCGCCGCAGCCAGCCAGCAGGGCGGCCAGAAACAGGGCAGTCAAATAGGACAAGAAACGCATGGTGGGGCCCTTGGGAGGATAGTAAACAGAATTATCAGGTCTCACCCAAAAAGTATAGACGCCTGAACCATGGTTACCGTGACCAAATCGCCGATGGTGGCTACTCACGCCACGGTCGGAATCAGGGAACCAGGTGCAAGACTAACACCCGGCCCCGCCGTTGTTATCCGTGATCGTGATGATGGCCGTGCCCACGGAACCCTTTGAGTCGAGCACG
>JAHFQQ010000206.1 GCA_023259235.1 Polaromonas sp.
TCCACCTCGGACACACTGGTATCGCCGTCCTCTGCTGTCTCGGCGCTCGTCTCATCAAACTCGAAATCCTCGCCGATGATGCTTTCCATGGCATCAGCGGCCGTGGTGCTGGCTGCTTCGACGAGTATGGACAACTTGTCGTACTCGGCAATCACCCAGTCCACGCCCATTTGGGTGGAAAACTTGATTTTTTCCGCAGCCTCCTGATCAGACGGGTCAGCTGTCGCAACAAACAGGCGGTTGTTGCGCTTGCTTAAAACGACAATGCGATAAGTCGAACAAATCTTGGTGTCGAGCAGCCCTTTGGGCAAACGCTCAACGTCGATGGCCTCCATGTCCAGCAACGGCGCAGCAAAAGCCGTGGACATGGTGTGCGCCAGGTCGGATGCAGATACCGCGCCCGAACCCGTCAGTTCGGCAATGAAGCTGGTTCGCCCGGTTTGCGCCTTCCTGAAAATATCCTCGGCAGCCTTCTGGCCGATCTTGCCAGCCATGACCAATGTCCGACCCAGTCCGGGTAAGGCCATGGTAGGTGCTTGATTGACTGCGGAATCGACAGCGGCCATGTAGTCCTGAATTCAACTTAAAAAAGACATCATCGCCGATACATCGCATGGTGTAAATCAAAACCGCCCACCCTGCCTTGCCCGGCGTTGGAACCATGCAAAAAACCGGCACTGAAGCAAAAAGACAATCTGGTCGGGGTGAGAGGATTCGAACCTCCGGCCTCTACGTCCCGAACGTAGCGCTCTACCAGGCTAAGCTACACCCCGAATTTACAAAATTGTCAGCAACGTCTCTCCAGCAATTCAGAGGCTAATTCCACCAAGGCAATACTGTAACGGCTTTCCGGCAATGCCCGCAAGGCATTCAGTGCGCGATGCGCCTCCGCTGCGGCTGCGTCCCGCGTCGCTTGCAAGGCCCCCGTCTGCCGTACGATTGCCACTATCTGCATCATCTGGTCCGTCCCACCGGTTTCGATGGCCCGCCGAATCGCGGTACGCTCGGACTCTGTGCCCCGCTGCATTGCAATGATAAGCGGCAGCGTTGCCTTGCCCTCACGCAAATCATCACCCAGATTTTTTCCCATTTCCGAAACTTCACCGTCATAGTCCAGCGCGTCATCTATCACCTGAAAAGCGGTGCCCAGCGCCTGCCCATAGTCGGCGCAACTTTGTTCCACGGACGGGGACGATTGCGCCAGCAAGGCCGCCAGGCGGGCACTGGCCTCGAACAGCTTGGCCGTCTTCGAACGGATCACCCTGAGATAGCTTTCCTCGGACAGCGTTGCATCATGCATGTTCATGAGCTGCAGCACCTCCCCCTCGGCGATCACATTCGTGGCATCCGCCAGGGTTTGCATGATTCGCATGTCTCCCGCATCCACCATCATCTGAAAGGCCCGGGAATACAGAAAGTCCCCCACCAGCACACTCGCCGGATTGCCAAAAGCCTCATTTGCGGTAGCGCGGCCGCGGCGCAGTGTGGACTCATCCACCACGTCGTCGTGCAGCAAGGTCGCTGTATGAATGAACTCGACCACGGCCGCCAGGTTGTAGCGCTGATAGCCGCGGTAGCCCAGAGCACCACACATCAGCAGCAGCAATGCAGGCCGCAAACGCTTGCCACCAGCTGCCACGATATAGTGCGAAACCTGACTGACCAATGGCACCCCCGACTTCAGCCGGCGCTCGATCACCGCGTCCATTTCACGCATGTCATCGCCAATCAGGGCAAGAGCGGCTGCGGTACTTGAAGAATTGGCAGACAAAAGGTGATCCAGACGTTAAGTTTGGGCTGATTATAGAAAGCCCCCGTCAAGCACCGGCGCGCCCGCCAGCCCTGAATCCACCCAAAGTGACGTGACAGCCTTCCCCAAGCCGTCGTGGTAGAATATCGGGCTCTGTGGGAATTCGTCTGCAGAACTCAATTTGCGAGGTCTTACATGTACGCGGTCATAAAAACCGGTGGCAAGCAATACAAGGTTGCCGCCGGTGAAAAAATTAAAGTAGAACAGATTGCTGCGGACGTAGGCCAAGAGATCGTCATTGACCAGGTGTTGGCTGTCGGAGAAGGCAGTGCAATCAAGGTTGGTACACCCTTGGTGCTAGGTGCGACAGTAACTGTCACGGTAGTGGCTCACGGCAGGCACGATAAGGTGCACATTTTCAAAATGCGCCGTCGCAAGCACTATCAAAAACGCCAGGGTCACCGGCAAAACTTCACTGAACTGCAAATCGGCGCCATCGTCGGTTAACGCAGGTTCAGCAGCAAAGCACCAGGAGTAGCGAAAAATGGCACACAAAAAAGGCGGCGGCTCTACGCACAATGGGCGCGATTCAAAGCCCAAAATGCTGGGCGTCAAGAAATACGGCGGCGAAGTGATCAATGCCGGCAGCATTATCGTGCGCCAGCGCGGCACGAAGTTTCATCCGGGGGCCAATGTCGGCATTGGCAAGGATCACACCCTGTTTGCGCTGGTTGATGGCGCGGTCTCCTTCTGCATAAAGGGTGCACTGAACAAGCACACCGTCAATGTAACGCCGGCGTGAACTGATCACTTCGATGGCATCGAAGCCCCGACCTGTCGGGGCTTTTTTGTTTGTAAACTAGCTTCTCATGTCTTAAGCAACCGGTTTGATTTCCATCTCTGGCCCTCATGAAATTTGTTGACGAAGCCTTTATTGACGTTGCCGCGGGCGATGGCGGAAGCGGCTGCGTCTCGTTCCGGCACGAGAAATACAAGGAATTTGGCGGGCCGAACGGCGGAGACGGCGGGCGCGGCGGTCACGTCTATGCGGTTGCAGACATCAACCTGAACACTTTGGTTGACTTCCGGTTTTCACGTCGCCACGAGGCCCGCAATGGCGAGCACGGAATGGGTTCCGACATGTTTGGAGCCAAAGGCGACGACATCATCCTGAAAATGCCGGTCGGCACCATCCTGTCCGACGCTGAAACCGGCGAAGTGGTATACGAATTGCTGGTACCCGGTGAGCAGATCCTGATTGCCAAGGGCGGTGATGGTGGTTTTGGCAACCTTCGCTTCAAGAGCTCGACCAACCGTGCACCGCGCAGCAAAACTCCGGGCTGGCCGGGCGAGCACAAAAGCCTCAAGCTGGAACTGAAGGTTCTGGCCGATGTTGGCCTGCTGGGCATGCCCAATGCGGGAAAATCGACATTCATCTCGGCGGTGTCCAACGCCCGGCCTCGCATTGCCGACTACCCCTTTACTACCCTGCATCCCAATCTCGGGGTAGTGCGAGTCGGCCCCGAACAAAGCTTTGTAATTGCTGACTTGCCCGGCCTGATCGAGGGTGCCTCCGAAGGCGCAGGGCTGGGCCATCAATTTTTGCGGCACCTGCAACGCACCCGATTACTGCTGCATATCGTGGATTTGGCACCCTTTGATGAATCCATCGACCCGGTCACCCAGGCCAAAGCGATTGTTGGCGAGCTTAAAAAATACGACCCGGCGCTTTACGAAAAGCCGCGATGGCTGGTGCTCAACAAGCTCGACATGGTTCCAGTGGACCAGCGTGCCGCGGTCGTCAAGGACTTTGTCAAGCGCTTCAAGTTCAAGGGCCCCGTATTTGAAATATCGGCACTCACGCGCGAAGGCTGCGAACATCTGGTGAAGGCAATTTACCAGCACGTCAAGCTCGTGCAAAAGAGCGAGCAACCTGCGGAAGACGTCGATCCGCGGTTTGCCGAGTTGCCGCCAGAATCGCCCGAAGCACCGGTTTAGCGAGTCGGCAGCTTGGCGGAAAGGCTAATATGCTATAAAGATAGTAGCTGTATGCTGTTATGTTTATTGGGCTAGAGCTTAAAAGTACTTCAAATGCAAGAAACAACGGGTTCTTCTGTGCTGCGCAAGGCCAAGCGCATTGTGGTCAAGGTCGGCTCCAGTCTGGTGACCAATGAGGGCCGAGGGCTTGATGCGACTGCGATCGGTCAGTGGTGCGAGCAATTGGCGGCGCTTGTCCGGGACGACCGCGAGGTCATCATGGTTAGCAGCGGTGCCATTGCCGAAGGCATGAAGCGGCTCGGCTGGAGCATCCGTCCCAAAGCCATCCATGAGTTGCAGGCCGCCGCCGCCGTAGGCCAGATGGGGCTGGTTCAAATGTATGAAACCAAGCTGCGCGAAAACGGTGTCGGCAGTGCGCAAGTGCTGCTCACCCACGCTGACCTGGCCGACCGGGAGCGCTACCTCAATGCGCGCTCCACGCTGCTGACCTTGCTGCAACTGGGCGTGGTGCCGGTCATCAATGAGAACGATACCGTCGTCAATGACGAGATCAAATTTGGCGATAACGATACCCTTGGTGCGCTGGTGGCCAACCTCGTCGAAGCCGATGCGTTGATCATTCTGACCGACCAAAAGGGGCTCTACACCGCTGACCCGCGCAAAGACCCCGCCGCCCGGTTTGTGCGCGAGGCCATCGCTGGCGATCCGGCGCTGGAGGCAATGGCGGACGGCGCAGGTTCGAACATCGGCAGCGGCGGCATGATCACCAAGATCCTCGCTGCCAGGCGCGCCGCCGGATCAGGAGCCTCCACGGTAATTGCCTGGGGGCGCGAACCCCGGGCGCTGATTCGCCTGTGCCGGGGCGAGCCGATCGGCACGCTGCTGGTGGCGCAAACCCAGAAGATTCAAGCCCGCAAGCAATGGATAGCCGACCACCTGCAACTGCGCGGCTCAGTGACGGTGGACGCGGGTGCCGCGAGCAAGGTGCGCGACGAAGGCAAGAGCCTGCTGCCCATTGGCATGACCGCGGTAGAGGGGGATTTTTCACGTGGCGACGTAATTGCCGTCAAAAATGCCAGCGGCGCGGAAATTGCTCGCGGCCTGGCTAACTATTCAAGTGCTGAGGCCAGGCTGATTTGCCGCAAAGCCTCAGCGGAATTTGAAAAACTTCTCGGCTATACCGGTGAACCCGAAATGGTTCACCGCACCAACATGGTTCTTCGCCGCTAAGCAGCACTGGAACCCGACATAAGCCGCATGCCTTCGCTAGTCGAGCCTGGAAAACGGGTTTTTCAGCCGGGCAATCATCGCATTGACCGATGGTGTCGGTGTCCGGCCGTCGCAGATACCAGCCTGAGCCAGGCGCAGGGCATGCTTGGACGGCATGTTATCAAACATCGAGCGCCACTGCGGATTGGCTACCGGATTCCAGTGGCCATTCGGCGAGTACCGTGCATAGGTCTTGAACTCTCCAGTAGAGCACCGTATGCCCTCATACATCACGTTTCTCGCACCGGTTGCACTTGAGGCAACCATCACATAACGCACCAGGCCATCGCTGGTTGAAATGTGAATGGTGGCCGGGTCAATCCCATAAATCAGGGACGCGTTGGACGAGACGTCGACAGGAATGAGCTTGTTCACATCAAAGGCCGGTGGCGGTGGCACTTCCGACTCTGCCCAGTCGGGATTGTCCAGCGTGGGCTGAGCCCACGCTGGACCTGTCGATCCCAGCATGAGCGCCAGAAAAAATATAAGGCCTGATTTGAATTTCACGTCTTTGCGCCTCCGGAATCCGTGCCCATGCCAGTCTTCGGGTCAGGCTCGAAAGTGGCGCCAGGAGGCAACTCAAAAGACGCACCGGGCGGAGCCTCATAGTGCGCCACCCGGCTATTGACCATGGCCGGAGTTGCCTCACCGGGATGGCTCGGCGCCTGATCTCGCTGGTACAAACCGCCGCGCAGGTAGCGGTTACGCTGGTCCGGACGGAATTCGGGCCGCACCTCGGAGCGCGGCACGAAACGCGCCAACTCAGTGAGTGCCAGTTCATAAACGCTTCGCTTGAACTCCACCACGACGTCAAGCGGCACCCAGTAGTCGTTCCAGCGCCAGGCATCAAACTCGGGATGATCTGTTGCGCGCAGGTTCAAGTCCCAGTCGTGACCGACCAGATGAAGCAAAAACCAAATCTGTTTTTGACCTCTGTAATGGCCGCGCGCATCGCGACGGATAAACCGGTCAGGCACCTCATAACGCAACCAGTCCCGGGTTCGGGCAAGCACCCGCACATGTTGCGGCATCAGACCCACTTCCTCATGCAATTCGCGAAACATGGCCTGCTCGGGGTTCTCACCCCGGTCAATGCCACCCTGCGGAAATTGCCACGAGTGGGTGCGAATACGTTTGCCCCAAAATACCTGACTTCTCTGGTTGAGCAAGATGATGCCGACGTTGGGCCGAAAGCCGTCCCGGTCAAGCATAATCAAACCTCAAATTCTTTAAACTGTATCCATTATGCAC
>JAHFQQ010000207.1 GCA_023259235.1 Polaromonas sp.
ATATAGGTAAAAGTCGCGGTGCTGAATTTGCAGATGGCCACTGGTTTGAACGTGATGTGTGTGCATCATGTAGTTGATGTTGGCACTGAAGCCGCCGAACAGGAGGATAGAGGTCGACCCGATCGCCATCGCCAGCAAGGTGGCCAGGGAGCGGCGCCGGTTGCGCAAGAGATTGCGCACGGCCAGGCTGAGCGTCATCATGGCACCGTCTCCTGGCCCTTGCGGCGAATGCCGTGAATGGCGCCGTCCCTGAGGAAAATCGTGTCGTCGGCGGCCTCGATCACGTCGGGATCATGCGACGAGAAAATAAACTAGATCTCATAACGGTCCACCATCTGGCGCATCAGGGCCAGAATGGCGGCCCCGGTCTGGCTGTCCAGATTGGCCGTCGGTTCATCGGCGATAACCAGCTTTGGCTTGCAAGCCAAAGCGCGGGCAATGGCAACCCGTTGACGCTGCCCGCCAGACAATTGTCCCGGAAGATTCCTGGCCTTGTCGCTCAAGCCCACCGCGTCAAGCAGTTTGGCTACCCGTTCACCGCGCTTTTTCGAAGATGCACGCGCCAGCAGCAGCGGGTATTCGATGTTTTCATAAGCGCTCAGGACTGGCAGCAGGTTGAAGTTCTGAAAAATGAAACCGATGTTATTGGCACGAAAGTCTGACAGGGCGTCATCCGTCAAGTCGCCCACCTTGCAGTCAGCCACCGTGATTTCGCCTTTGTCAGGCTTGTCGATGCAGCCGATCATGTTGAGCAGGGTCGTCTTGCCACTGCCCGACGGGCCCAGCAGCACCGTAAAACACGCGCGGCGCACGACAATATCAACTCCTTTGATCACCGGGACGCTAACCGAATCCAGGTGATAGGTTTTTTCTACCTGAGTGAGAACAGCTACCGGCCTGTGGCTTCCCGACTTTCCCGCCGTCCTGACTGCCATCTTTCGCTCCAATTCAAATAGGTTCGCCTGCGTTATCAATTATTACCGGATACGAAGTGATGGGTTGCATTGAAAATGGCTTTGGGTACCATCATGCGATTCGCCACCCGACGCCCACCTCGTACCAAGCACCCGATAGCCGACTTTCTGAGCCTGCCCAATGATGAAACTCTTGATGGTCTGCATGGGCAATGTATGCCGTTCGCCGATGTCGCAAACGGTAATGTTGCACTTGGTGGAGCAAGCGGGCCTGGCGCGCAAGATCCGGGTTGATTCGGCTGGAACCCATGCCAGCCTTGACAAAGGCCCAGCAGACTCGCGGGTCAAAGCAGTTTTGTCTGGGCGCGGCTATGCCATTGCCAGGCACAGATCGCGCCAGATCACCGAACAGGACTTCAGTCGCTACGACCTCATCCTGGCGATGGACCGGGTGAATCTGAACCATCTGATGCGAATATGCCCCGCCGGCCACACGCACAAACTGCACCTGTTTCTTGAGTTCGCCCCAAGGATGGATGTCTGCGACATTCCCGACCCTTATTACGGCAATGTCGAGGGCTTTGAACGGGTGCTTGACCTCTGTGAAGCTGGTGCGCGCGGACTGCTCGACCGTCTCAAGAACTCACCACGTTGAGCGTGCCGACAGCGATGTTTTGAAAGAAGAAACAAATAGCCCTTTTTGAACCCACCCTTTTGCAGCACAACCGGTACTCATCCAAGTGACTCGTGTTTCCAGTGTGGGCTTAAACTTGCCGCAACAGCATTACCCAGGCATCAGACCATGATTCTTGTCACTGGTGGAGCTGGCTACATCGGTAGCCACACTTGCGTTGAACTGCTCAATGCAGGCTTTGATGTCACAGTTTTTGACAATTTCTGCAACAGCCACCCCGAGGCGCTGCGTCGAATTGAACGCATTACAGGCAAAAAGCCAGGCCTGATCCGGGGCGATGTCCGCGACCGCGCCGCGCTGGTCGCGGCCCTGCGGGAGAGCGGGGCCTGCGCCGTTATTCATTTTGCGGGCCTCAAGGCTGTAGGCGAGTCAGTGCAGAATCCGCTGAGCTATTACGACAACAATGTAGTTGGCACAGTTCGCCTGCTCGAGGCAATGCACGAATGCAATGTCAACACCCTCGTGTTCAGTTCTTCCGCCACAGTCTACGGCGATCCACGGCGACTGCCATTGACCGAAGATCACCCGCTTTCGGCCACCAATCCCTATGGGCGAACCAAGCTCGTCATCGAGGACATGCTGCGCGATCTGTATCGCAGTGATCCCGCCTGGCGGATTGGCATCCTGCGCTACTTCAACCCGGCAGGCGCGCACGTCAGCGGCATGATCGGAGAAGACCCGCAAGGCGTTCCCAACAACCTGATGCCTTATATTGCCCAGGTCGCGGGCGGTCGCCTTGAATTTTTGAACATTTGGGGCAACGACTACCCTACCCCGGACGGTACTGGTGTGCGCGACTACATCCATGTGGTCGACCTGGCGCTGGGCCATCTCAAGGCACTGGAACGTTTGCAGGGATCCGCCGAATGTCTGACGGTGAACCTGGGCACCGGCACCGGCTACAGCGTGCTGGAAATGGTGCGGGCCTTCGAGAACGCGAGCGGCAAGCCCGTGCCTTACCAGGTAGCCGAGCGAAGGATCGGTGACGTTGCTGCCTGCTATGCGGATCCCGCCAGGGCCTTTGCACTGCTGGGATGGCGCGCCGAATTGGATCTGCACGCCATGTGCCTGGACAGCTGGCGCTGGCAGCGCAGCAACCCCAAAGGCTATTTATCAAACCAAGACTAGCCCGGTTGGGGATACCAGTGGGCATTCGTGCCTGCCTGAAATTCTATATCTCGGCCCATCGGGAGGACGGTCCCGAATTTTCGCTGGTTTCGGAAACGTCGAGATCGACCACAAAAATAATCTCGCCGCCAAACCGGCCCACCCCCAGTGTTTTCATGAGCACTTCTTCCTTGGCAGGTGAATCCAGTCGCAAAAAGCAGATCGCCTGCTTGGTACCCTCATGCATGCTGGTAAGGACGTCCATGGTTTCAATCTGTCCGAACCTCCCGCACAGCCGCCGCAAGGTCGACTTCAAGGTCTTGACATCCTGGCAACCCTTGAGTTGTTCCAGTGTATTCATCCTGCCCCCTTATGCATGTAGCCTAACGTTGCCGAAGTACCGCGCGAATCTGTAACTTCTTGTTAAAGCTTACCCCAAAATCACTCAGTTGATCTAGCAGATCCGTCACAATTCCATGTGAATATTGCTGATCTTTCTCCAAAACTTCGGTAGTTTGTAACATATTTCTCATTTGGCTGGACCTAATTCAGCACTGATCCGGACTTGAAAGGAGATGCGCGTCGGAAAATAGAGGAACCGCCCAGGCACCAATACACCGCCCCTGCGGTTAACGGGCCAGAACGCTTGGCCCTATACAGTAAGACCGGTGCGGCAGCAAACTGGCTGTTGATTCATTATGGGTTCATGTTGACCAAGGGTGCTAAATTTCTTTACTGGAACAATGATCTGCCTGACGCAGGAAAATTTCAATCCAGAAGCCGCAGTTGACCACTTAAAACATCTTCAGGAGCCGCCTGTCTATCATGCCCCCAAATCCCATCGCTGACATCGCAGCGCCAGCCTGTGCCCCGAGCGCTTCAGTCGGGTGCGCGCCCGACTCCGCGACGCTGACACATCGGGCCGACCAGCAGGGCGGCCGGCTGCTGGACATGGTCGAGCATACAGCCAGCATTGGCAGTTGGTCGATCGATCTGCCAGGCAAGCGGCTGAGGCATTCGAAAGAGTTCGAAACCATTTTAGGCGTGGCTGCGGGGGCTTTGATGACGCTGGAGGACATGGTGGCCCGCTACACACCAGAGTGGCGAGCGAGCATCAGCGCCCTGATGCAGAACTGCAGCCAGACCGGCATCCCTTTCAATGAAGAGATGGAGATTGCAGCGCCAGCCAGAACCCGCAAGTGGGTGCGCACCGTAGGCGAGGCCGTGCGCGACGAAAGCAGCCAAATCATCCGCATCCAGGGTGTTCTGAAGGACATCTCCACCCAAAAGCAGTCCCAGCGTGAAACCCTGCGCCTGGCGATGCGCCTGACGACGACGCTGGCCAGTATCACGGAGGCCTTTGTAACACTTGATCGCCAATGCTGCTTCACCTACGTCAACCAGGAAAGCGAGCGATTGCTGCAGCGCAGCACCTGCGACCTGCTGGGCAGGGAGATATGGGGCGATTTGGCGGGTGGCGAGCGACAGCGCCTGAAGCAACAGCTCAAGCAGTCGCTCGCGACCAATAACCGTGTGGAGTTCGAAGATTTCTACCCGGCCATCGACAAATGGCTCGAAGTGCGGGCCTACCCGTTCGCCGAAGGCCTGGCAGTGTACTTTCGCGACGTCACCGAGAGGCGCAAATCGCAGGAGCAGCTGATGCTGCTGGAAACCAGCATCTCGCGGCTCAACGACATCGTGGTCATCGCAGAGGCGCTGCCCGGTGGTGAACGTGCGCCGCGTATCGTCTTCGTCAACGATGCCTTCGAGCAGCACACCGGCTACTGCCGGGAGGAAATGGTCGGCACTTCACCCGGCGTGCTGCTCGGACCCAACCACCAGATCAGGGAACTGCTCCGCATGTCCGCAGAGCTGCAGCAAAACCGGCAGGTTCGCAGCGAACTGATCATCCACAGGAAGGACCGAAGCTGGTTCTGGGTGGAGCTGGAAATCGTCTCGGTGCTCACCGCATTGGACCAGCTCACGCACTGGGTTGCGGTGGGCCGCGACATCACGCAGCGCAAGGCGGCGGAGAGCGAAATTCACCATTTGGCTTTCTACGATCCACTGACGGATTTGCCCAACCGGCAGTTGCTGATGGACCGGCTGGCGCATTTGACCCAGAGCACCCGCAAGCGGCACCAGGGCGCGCTGATGTTCATCGACCTGGACATCTTCAAGGTTCTCAACGACACCCTGGGCCACCACAAGGGCGACTTGCTGCTGCAAAAAGTCGCCACCCGGCTGCTCGGCTGCGTTCGCAAAACCGATACCGTGGCGCGCATCGGTGGTGACGAGTTCGTCGTCATGCTGGAAGACCTGGGTGGTGATCCGGTCGCTGCCGCCGCGCGGACCCGTAGCGTCGCTGAAAAGGTACTCACCTGCATGCGCGAACCTTTTGACCTGGACGGATATGAGCACTACACGACCGCCAGCATTGGCGTGACGTCGCTCAAAGGGACGAACGACAGTGTGAGCGAACTGCTCAAGCAAGCCGACCTGGCGATGTACCATGCCAAGACCCTGGGCCGCAACACCGTCTGCTTCTTCGACCCCGCCATGCAGTCGGCAGTCAGCGCCAAAGCGGCCATCAGTTCCGACCTGCGCATCGGTCTGCAGGAGCGGCAGTTTCTGGTGTATTACCAGCCTCAGGTGGACCGGCTCGGCCGCGTCACCGGCGTCGAGGCCCTGCTGCGCTGGCAGCACCCCATACTCGGGCTGGTGGCGCCGGCAGAGTTCATCCCGGCGGCCGAGGAAACTGGCCTGATTTTGCCGCTTGGCCAATGGGCGCTGGAGACCGCGTGCGAACAGCTCGCGGCGTGGGCCGCACGGCCAGAAACGGCGGGCCTGAGCATTGCGGTGAACGTCAGCGTGCGCCAGTTCCGGCATCCGGATTTCGTCGATATGGTGATGGCCGCGATAGCGCGCACCGGCATCCGGCCGAAGCGGCTCAAGCTTGAACTCACGGAGAGCCTGCTGGCCGACCGTATGGAGGTCACCCTGGCCAAGATGGGTTCGCTCAAGGCGCTGGGGGTCACGCTGGCGCTCGACGACTTCGGCACCGGCTATTCGTCGCTGTCGGTGCTCAAGCGCTTGCCGCTGGACCAGCTCAAGATCGACAAGAGCTTTGTCGCGGACGTGCTGACCAACCCGTACGACGCCGCCATTTCGCGCGCCATCATTGCCCTGGCCCACAGCATGAGCCTGGAGGTGATCGCCGAGGGCGTGGAAACGCTGGCCCAGCGGGACTTTCTGATCGAGCAGGGCTGTGAATATTTTCAGGGCTACCTGTTCGCAATGCCCCAGCCCATCGAGCAAATGGAGGCCTACCTCCTGACTCAGACCTCCTGTCGGGACCTCACGGCGCCTTAAGTACCGGACAAACCCCCCGGGCGCGGAAAGCTGCCAGCCCGGATCTGCACGAATGCGGGGAGCGTCGCGGCATCGACCGGGGCAGTGGCTTGAATTGCTGGCGTCTGCTGGTACTTCATCAACGCCTTCCGGGTGTTCATGTCAAACCAGCCGTTCACAAACCTTATCC
>JAHFQQ010000208.1 GCA_023259235.1 Polaromonas sp.
CCAGCCGGGTCAAACCGCCGCTGACAGCGGCATCGGTGATGGACGAAAACGCGCAACAGGCACTGCGGCGCGACCGGCTCACCTGGGATGCCCGCTACACGCTTGGTTCGGCATGGGCCGACCAGCTGCAAACCGTGCTCAGCCTGCAGGACACCGCCGCGCAAGACGACGGACGCACCTTGCGACAAGATGGCGGGGCACGCATTCGCAACACCAGCTATAACGAGCATGCTTGGCAGGCCGGCGTGCAGGCCGGCAAGACCCTGCCCCTTTCGGCACAGTGGTCACAAAAGCTCACCTATGGACTGGACTATGCCAGTACCGCCATCAGCAGCTGGTTTGGCGGCTCCGACCCCAATGGTTCGTACACGCCAAGAAAATATTTTCCGGACACCCGTGACACCAGCACGGCGCTGTATGCGCAAAGCGAATTCATCAGCGAGCGCTGGAGCATCACGCCAGGCCTTCGGCTGGAGCACTTCGCACTCGACGTGATCAACCAGGATGGTTATTTTTCAGCAACGCCCGGCAGCAAGCTCTCGACCACGCCGGGAAAATCACTCTCGGGCTCCAATGCATCGCCCAAGCTCGGTGTGTTGTACCGCGCAACGCCCCAATGGAGCGTGTTTGGCAACTACGCCAGCGGCTTTCGCGCACCCGACGCAACCCAGTTAAACGGCTTCGCGGAAAATGTTCCGGGCCCGACCGGCACAACCTTTGTGAGCCTGTTGTCCAATCCAGACCTCAAGCCCGAGACCAGCCGGAGCCTGGAGCTCGGCGTGCGCGCGCGCCTGGCACGCCTGAGCCTGGATGCGAGCGTTTTCAGCGGCCGCTTCAATCAACTGATCGTGGACAAAAAGCCGCTGGGCGGCACCGGCGTGGCCGGGGATCCGCTGCTGTTTCAGAGCGTGAACGTGGACAACGCCACCATCCGCGGGTTCGAATTCAAAGGCAAGGTGGACTGGGGCCGTCTGGGCGGCGGCAGGGTGAGCACGCCGTTTGCTTATGGGCAGACGCGGGGTACCGACAACGGCACCGGTCGGCCCCTCAATTCCATTGATCCGGCCAAACTGGTGCTGGGCCTGAGCTATGAAACCACACGCTGGGACTGGCGGCTGGACGCCACGCACCGCGCCGCCAAGACAGAAGGCGACCTGGAAAGCCCGTATTTACCCAAGCCCGTCAACCCGCCCCGGGTTCAGCAGTTCACGGTGCCCGCCGCGACCACGCTCGACCTGTCAGGCCAGTGGCGTATTCGCAAGGACCTGCGCCTGACGGCAAGCATCACCAACCTGACCAACCGCAAATACTGGCTGTGGTCCGATGTACAGGGCCTGGCCGCCAACTCCGCCGTGGTCGATGCCTATACCCAGCCCGGACGGCATTTGAACCTGTCTGCGGTGATGGATTTCTGAACCACCGCATCCCGCGCACCGGAAATGGTGAGGTTCTGTTCAACAAAAAAAATGCCCGGGTGACACGACGGCCAGCCGGGCTGCAAGCCTTTTTTGCGGTGACGCGCAAAGGCCCCGCTCAGGGAGGTAAAGCGGGATGCGATGCCAGTCTGGCAACTGCACGCAGCGATTCTAAACACCCTGTCCGGACCTTGACAATGCTTTTGCCGGAGAAGCCACAAATTTCAATGTAAAGCCGTCCAGGGCCGGGGAGGGCAAAGCGCGCTGGCAAAATAATTCATTCCAGACGCCAAAGCTTTGGCACAATTTGGCCATGACACACCACGCCTTCAACCTCGCACCCTTTCCGCTGGGCCGACCGCGCCGCCTGCGCCGTGACAGTTTCACGCGCAACCTGGTTCGCGAACATGCCCTCACGCCCCATGACCTGATCTACCCGGTGTTCGTCACCGATGGCAGCAAGCGCCGCGAAGCAGTGGCCTCGATGCCGGGCGTGGAGCGGCTCAGCCTCGACCTGCTGCTGCCGGTGGCCGAAGAATGCGTGAAACTCTGCATCCCGGTGATGGCGCTGTTTCCGGTAATTGACGCATCGCTCAAAACCGATGATGGGGTCGAGGCGCTGAACCCCGAGGGGCTGGTGCCGCGCGTCGTGCGCGAACTGAAAAAGCGCTTTCCGGAACTCGGCGTAATGACCGACGTGGCGCTCGACCCGTTCACCAGCCACGGCCAGGACGGCCTGCCCGACAGCAGCGGTTACATCATGAACGACGAGACGGTGGACGTGCTGGTTCAGCAGGCACTCACGCAGGCCGAGGCCGGCGTTGACATCGTGGCCCCCAGCGACATGATGGACGGCCGCATCGGCGCCATCCGCCAGGCCCTGGAAAACCAGAATTTCATCCATACCCGCATCATGGCCTACAGCGCCAAGTACGCGAGCGCGTTTTACGGCCCGTTCCGCGATGCCGTGGGCTCGGCGGGCAACCTGGGCAAGGCCGACAAGAAGGTCTACCAGATGGACCCCGGCAACAGTGACGAAGCGCTGCGTGAGGTAGCCATGGACATTGCCGAGGGCGCGGACATGGTGATGGTCAAGCCCGGCATGCCCTACCTGGACGTGGTGCGCCGCGTGAAGGACGAGTTCGGCGTGCCGACCTTCGCCTACCAGGTCAGCGGCGAATACGCCATGCTCAAGGCCGCCGCCCAAAACGGCTGGCTCGATCATGACGCCGTCATGCTGGAAAGCCTGCTGGCCTTCAAGCGCGCCGGAGCCGACGGCGTGCTGACCTACTTTGCCATCGATGCCGCCAGAACGCTCCAGAAAGGCTGAAGCGACAGAAAAGTCCGCCTGCTATTTGCTATGCTAATAGTAGCTTATTGTGCCGGTCTGGCAAGGGCTAGAGACCAATTTCATACATAAACAAGACCAGAACCGGGGCCCGGATCTTCATGCGCGTGTTCAACATCAGCCCGGCCAGCCAGGGCATTGCGGAAACCAACACCCTGCCACCGCAACTGCCGGAGCCGGGCTTTGTCTGGATCGCCTGCGAGCGGCCCGAGTTTGAGACGCTTCAAGCGCAAATCCAGGCAACGCTGCAAACCCTGTGCGGCACCCAGCTGGTGGACCTGCATGTCTCTGACTTGCTGAATCAGCAATTGCCATCGCATTACGACTACACCTCGCAGTACGACATGCTGGTGTTTCGCCGCCTGACCACCGGCCGCACCGAAGCCGGCCTTGTCCCATCCGGCGAAACCCCGCCTGCGCGCGTGAAGCGCGGCGGGCCGCCAGTGCTCAAGCACATTGACACCAGCCCCGTGGGCTTTGTCGTATTCGACCGCGTCCTGCTGACGGTGCATCCGCCCGACTGCGCCGTGCGCGATGCCTACGCGCTCAAGCTGCTCAACGCTACCAATACCGAGTCACGTGCCAGCGGCGTCAAGCTGCCCGCGAGTCCGGCCGACCTGATGCTGCGCATCGTCAACCACATGGTCGACGGCTACCTGGCACTGCGACACGAGTTGACGCGCCAGCTTGACCACTGGCAGTCAGCGCTGCTCAGCCCTGCCATGCGCTTCAACAACTGGAATTCAGTGCTCGATGCCCGCCTGGGACTGCACCAGCTGGACGAGATTTGCGAAGATCAGCATGCGGCGCTGCAGGACTGGATTGACTCCATCGAAACCTGGCCCGACGGCGCCTCGCCTGGCGCCCAGCGCGAGCGCGAGCTGCTCAAAATCCGTTCGCGCGACGTGCTTGAGCATATCGAGCGCGTGGTGCACCATGTGCGGCGCATGGAACAGAGCGCCGAAACGGCAGTGCAGATGCACTTTTCGGCGCAAAGCCACCGCACCAACGACATCATGCGCACGCTCACGGCATTGACGGCGATCTTTTTGCCGCTGAACCTGATCACCGGATTTTTCGGCATGAATTTCGAATTCATGCCCATCATCCACACTTTTTCAGGCTTCTTGTGGACCGTCGGCCTCATGGCGCTGCTGGTCGTGGTGGTGGTGCTGGTGTTCTGGCGCAAGCGCTATCTGGCACGCTCGGGGCGCTGAGCCAGGAAACCTCCGGGCGACGGCCCGGGCTCAGCTGGGGTAGCGGGCGACGCGCTGCTCGATCGCACCAAAGACACTGACACCGTCGCGGCCCATCATCTCGATGCTCACGGTGTCGCCAAAGTGGAGAAAACCGGTTTGCGGCTGACCGGTCTCGATGGTCTCATACATGCGCAGTTCAGCCAGGCAGGCATAGCCAACACCACCGTTGGCGATGCTTGAGCCGTGCAGGCTGCCCTGTTTGTTGGACACCGTCCCCGAGCCGATGATGGAGCCCGCTTCCAGCTCGCGCGTTTTCGCCACATGCGCCACCAGTTGAGCGAAACTGAAGGCCATGTCCACGCCCGCGTCGGGTTTGCCGAACGGCTTTCCATTGAGCTCCACCAGCAATGGCAGATGCACCTTGGCGTCGCGCCAGGCGTCGCCCAGTTCATCGGGCGTGACCGCCACCGGTGAAAACGCGGTGGCCGGCTTTGACTGAAAAAAACCAAAACCCTTGGCCAGTTCCGCCGGGATGAGATGGCGCAGGGAAACGTCGTTGACCAGCATCAGCAGCCGGATCGCGTTCTCGCACTGGCCGGCGCTGGCGCCCATCGGCACATCGCCGGTGATCACCGCGACTTCCGCTTCCAGGTCAATGCCCCACTCCTCCGACAGCACGTAAATCGGGTCGCGCGGCCCGATGAAGGAATCGGACCCGCCCTGATACATCAGCGGATCGCTCCAGAACGATTTGGGCACTTCGCTGTTGCGTGCGCGCCGCACCAGTTCGACGTGGTTCAGATAGGCCGAGCCATCGGCCCATTGATAAGCGCGCGGCAATGGCGAATGGCATTGCCGGGGGTCGAAGCGGCGGGCGTCGCCGGCACTCGCGGTATTGAGCGCGGCGTAGACAGGGTTGAGCCGCGGCGCGAGGTGCTCCCAATCGTCCAGTACCGCCTGTAGCGTGGCGGCGATGCCGGGCACCGGCTGGCACAGGGTCAGGTCACGGCTGACGACTGCCAGCGTGCCATCGCGGCCGCCGGTTTTCAGGGTGGCGAGTTTCATGGATTCAATATCTTTCGCTTGCGACGATCTTCTGGCAGGGAGTGGGAATCCGGTGCGCCGCCAGGTACCCGCGCACGCACCGAAACAGGCGCGCTTTACTTTGCGCTCACCTGGCTCATCACTTGCGCGTAGAGGTCAGCGCCAACGTCATTGGCAAACATCTTCCACACCGGTTGCACCTTTTCACGCATGCGGGCGTGCTCCGCGGCGGACACCTCGTTGACGACCAAACCCTTCGCGGCCATGCCGGCCTGCGCCGACCTGGCCTGGTCACGCGCCACCTGGCGCTGGAACACACGCGCTTCCATCGCCGCGTCCTTCAGTATCTTGCGGTCACCTTCCGTCAGCTTGTCCCAGAATTTCTTCGACACCAGCGGAATGAAAGCGCCGTAGCTATGCTGCGTCAACGACAGATACTTCTGCACTTCATTCAGCTTGAGGGCGGCGATCACGGCCGTCGGGGTGCCCTGGCCGTCAACGGTACGCGTTTCCAGAGCGGTATACAGTTCCGGCACTGCCAGCGGCACCGGGTTGGCGCCTAGCGCCTTCAGTGTTTCCTGGGAAATCCGGGCCTGGATGGCACGGAACTTCAGTCCTTCGAAGTCCTCAACCCTGGCGATCGGGTGCTTGTTGTTGGTGGCGTTGAAAAAACCGTTCTCCCAATACGCCAACCCGACAAGGCCCTTGGCGGGCAGGAGGTCGAGCAGTTTTTGCCCAACCGGGCCGTCCAGTACCCTGTCCGCCTGCTGGTCGTTGCTGAACAGGAACGGGTAATCGAGGATTTCATATTCCTTGATCATGCCGGTCAGCGTCGTGGTCTGCGGCACCGTGAATTCGATGGTGCCGCCTTGCAGTGCGGACGTCACCTGCACGTCGTTGCCGAGCGCGCCGCTGTAAAACGCCTTGATCTTGATCTGGCCGTGGCTCTTGGCATCGACCAGTTCAATGAATTTGGCAACTCCTTGCCCCTGGTGCGATTTCTCCGGCAAGGTCACGGCAAACTTGCCCGTGACCTGTGCCAGCAGCGGCCCCGACAGCACTGCGGCAATAGCCACTGCGAATAATTTGTGCATTGATTTCATGACATGTCTCCTTATATCTTTCAAATAGTTCAAACTTCAGTGGTCGAGGCGGTGAAAGCCTTGATTGCTGAACCGGTTGACTCGCCACCGCGCAGCCTGTGTCTCCTGCGAGCCCGAGCTCGAATC
>JAHFQQ010000209.1 GCA_023259235.1 Polaromonas sp.
TGCCGGTGGTGCCCGAGGTATAAACCAGACTGGCCAGATCTTCGGGCCGGCAGGCGGCGGCGCGCTCCTGCACCGCATCCGGGTGCTCGGACAGATAGGCGCGGCCCAGCGCCCGCAGGGCGTCCAGTCCCATCACGCCCGGGTCCGCCAGATTGTGCAGACCTGCCATGTCGAACACAATGATTTTGCGCAGCAGCGGCAGCGCCGGACGCACTTCCAGCGCCTTGTCGAGCTGTTCGTCGTTTTCCACAAACAGCACGCGGGTAGCGGAGTCCTCGCACAGATAATGCACCTGGGAAGCCGCGTCGGTCGGGTAGATGCCGTTCGACACGCCGCCGCAACTCAGCACCGCCAAGTCGGCCAGCACCCACTCGATCACGGTGTTGGACAGGATGGAGGCGCATTCGCCAGGCGCCAAGCCAAGGCCGAGCAGGCCGGCGGCAATTTCGCGCACCGCGTCGCCGGTCTGCGTCCAGCTCTGGCTGCGCCAGATGCCGAGTTTCTTTTGCCGCATCCAGACCTGGTCGCCACGCCGCTCCACCGCGTTCCAGAACATCGCAGGGATGGTCTCGCCCGGCATCACGATGCCGGTTGCCGGCTGGATATGGCTCAAGTCCCACAGATTGCTCATCTCGTTAGCGCCAGGTTTTTTTCTTTTTCCAGCGCCGCTCGCCGCGCACGCCGGTTTCCTTCATGCCCAGGTAAAACTCCTTGATGTCGTCTTTTTCACGCAGGCGGGCGCAGGTGTCTTCCATTACGATGCGGCCGTTTTCCAGCACGTAGCCGTAGTCGGAGGCATTCAGGGCCATGTTGGCGTTTTGCTCGACCAGCAAAATCGTGGTGCCGCGTTCCCGGTTGATGCGCACCACGATTTCGAAGATCTCCCTGGTAAGCTTGGGGGAAAGGCCCAGACTGGGTTCGTCAAGCAAAATCAGGTCGGGAGAGGCCATCAGCGCGCGCGAGATCGCCAGCATCTGCTGCTGGCCGCCAGACAGCAGGCCAGCGTCCTGCAGGGCGCGTTCGCGCAAGATCGGAAAGTAGCCGTACACGCCCTCCATGTCCCGGGCCACGCCATCGCGGTCCTTGCGGGTGTAGGCTCCCATCAGCAGGTTGTTGCGCACGCTGAGCAGTGGAAATACTTCGCGTCCCTCGGGCACATGGCTCAGGCCCTGCTGCACGATATACGCCGGGTCCCGCGCCGTGATGTCCCGGCCCTTGAACCCGATCGAGCCCTTGCGCGGATCGAGGATGCCGGAGATGGTTTTGAGTATGGTGGATTTGCCCGCGCCGTTGGAGCCCAGCACGGTGGCGATCTCACCGCTGCGCACCTGCAGGCTGACACCGCGTATGGCCCTGATCGGACCGTAGGAACTCTCCACATTCAGGAGCTTGAGCACCGGTTGGCCGCTGACGGGTGGGGTCGCGCAAGTCATGCGGCCCTCCTGAGGGAGGAGACATCATCTGCCGATCCCAGATAGGCCTCGATCACGCCGGGGTCGGCCTGCACCTCGCGCGGCGTGCCCGTGGCCAGCACCTCGCCCTGGTTCATGGCGAGCACGCGGTCGGACACCCGGGAGACCAGTGCCATGTCGTGCTCCACCACCAGCACGGTAATGCCCAGATCGTGCTGAATGTCCTGGATCCAGAACGCCATGTCGTCGGTTTCCTCCACATTGAGTCCCGAAGAAGGCTCGTCGAGCAGCAGCAGCCGGGGCTCGGCGCACAGCGCCCGCGCCAGCTCGACCACCTTGCGCACGCCGTACGGCAGCCCCGCCACCATCGAATCACGATGATGCTGCAAGTCGAGAAATTCAATCACCTGTTCGGCTTTTTCGCGCGCCTGGAGTTCCGCGTTCCACGTTTTCCGGGTGAAAAGCAGGTCGCGCAGAAAGCCGGTTTGCCGGTGTGTGTGACGCCCGATCAGCAGGTTGTGCAGCACAGTGGCGTGCTCGAACAGCTCGATGTTCTGGAACGTGCGCGCAATTCCCAGCGCGGCAATTTTGTGCGCTGGCTGTGCCGTGAGCGTGCTACCCAGGTATTCAATTTCGCCAGCGGTGGGCGTGTAGATGCGGCTGATCAGATTGAATACCGTGGTCTTGCCCGCGCCATTGGGCCCGATCAGGGTGAAAACTTCACCCTGCTTCACGTCAAAACTGACATTGTTGACGGCCAGCACGCCGCCGAAGCGCACGCTCAGGTTTTTGGCCGAAAGAATGGTTTCAGTCATTTCAATCGGTCCGATTTCTGAAAGGTCTTTTGCCGCTTGAACAGGCCCTTGCGGTAAAACGGAAAGAGCTGCAAATAGGTGCGTATCTTGAGCCAGCGGCCATACAGGCCGAGTGGTTCAAACAGCACAAAGGCAACCAGCACCATGCCATAGACCGCCGACTGCAGGCCGGGTGCCTGGCCAATCGCAGCGGGCAGATGGTCCTTGGTCAGGGCGATCACCTGCGGCATGGAGATCAGGAACAAGGCCCCCAGAAAGGCCCCGTGGACCGAGCCCAGGCCGCCAATCACGATCATCAGCAACAGGTCGATGGATTGCAGGATGCCGAACTGGTCGGGCGAGAGGAAGCGCAGCTTGTGCGCATACAGGGCGCCGGCAACGCCGGCCAGTGCCGCCGACAGCGCAAATGACAGGGTCTTGTAGCGCGCCAGGTGAATGCCCATGCTCTGCGCGGAAATTTCCGAATCCCGAATGGCCACGAAGGCCCGTCCGGTGGGCGAGCGCAACAGGTTGAGAATTCCCAGCGTGGAAGCCACGGTAATGACCAGGCACAGGAAGTAGAACCCGCCGCCATCTGTCAGCGTCCAGCCAAATAGTTCGGGGGCCTTGACCTGCAGGCCCGCATTGCCCCCGGTGACACTTTCCCAGCGCGAGAAGACCTCTTCCACAATGAACCCGAACGCCAGTGTGGCCATTCCCAGATAGATGCCCTTCACGCGAAGCGCCGGCAAACCCACGATGAAGCCGACGGCGGCCGAGAGCCCCGCTGCGCAAGCCAGAGCCAGCGGGAATGGCAGGCCGGCGTTGGTCAGCACGGCCTGGGTATAAGCACCTACACCCAGAAACGCCGCGTGGCCCAGTGAAAACAGGCCGGTGAAGCCCGCCAGCAGCATCAGCCCCAGTCCGGCAATGGCGTAAATGAGCACGAAGGTGAGCTGCGCCACCCAGTACTCGGCAAACAGCCACGGCGCGGCCAGCAGCAACAGCATCAGCGCGCCATACCAGAACAGCTGGCCCGGATGCTTGGCGAGCCTGATGTCCTGCGCGTAATCGGTTTTAAATATGAAACGCATGCTTTACCGTTTGGGCTCAAACTTTCTTGTTCAGCTTTTCACCAAACAGGCCGCTCGGCCTGACCATCAGCATGATCAGCACCACCACATAGGCGGCCACGTCCTTGAAACCATCGGGCAGGTAAAAGCCCGAGAACGATTCCACCAGACCGATCACCAGACCGCCGACAATGGCACCGGGCAGGCTGCTGAAGCCGCCCACCACAGCGGCCGGAAAGGCCTTGAGCCCGATGAAGCCCATGTTGGCGTGGACAAAGGTGATGGGTGCCAACAGCAACCCGGCAACCGCCGCCACGCAGGCCGCCAGTGCCCACACCACGCCGTTGAGCCGCTTCACGGGAATGCCCATGTAGTAGGCGGCCAGCTGGTTTTGCGAAGCAGCCTGCATGGCGATGCCCAGCTTGCTGTACTTGAACAGGGCAAACAGCAGCAGGCACAAAACAGCGGTGCTGCCAATGATGGCGATCTGCTCGGCATTGATCACCAGCGCCCCGACAGCCCAGATCTGGTCCTTGTAGGGGACCGGCAGTACATAGGTCTCGGTGCCAATGCCCGGAAGCATGGTGATGAGGCCGCGTGCCGTGTAGCCCACGCCGATGGTCAGCATGATGATGGAAAACGCGGGCTGCCCGAGGATCGGGCGGATCACGAGCCGCTCCAGCACCATGCCAAAAAGCGCCATGCCCGCCATCACGCTCGGCACGGCCAGCCAGAAAGGAAAACCCAGCAGCGTCATGCAGGCCAGACCGGTAAAGGCGCCGAGCATCATCAATTCGCCCTGGGCAAAGCTGACGGTTTCAGTGCCTTTGTAGATCAGCACAAAGCCCAGCGCAATCAGCCCGTAAATGCAGCCCTGGGCAATGCCGCTGATAGTCAGCTGCAAAAATTGCACGTTGCAGTCTCCCTGGTCAATTGGTGAGCCCTGTTTATAGCTGCCCCGGGCGGGTCTGTCGCTAGGGGTTGTTCCGAATGCAGTCGCCTTCGCGATACGGCGTAATCACACCATGCAGGGAAATATTCAAATGAGCGCGGGATGCGGCAGGCGGGGAGATGCGGCATGACGGTGCGTGTGGACCGCATCGGCGAGGTAACGGTGGTGACGCTGGCCCGACCCGACGTGCGCAATGCCGTGGACAGCGCCCATGCCCGCGCCCTGTACGAGGCCTTTCTGGCCTTTGATGCGGACGCCGGCGCGAAGGTGGCGGTGTTTCATGGTGCGCATGGCCATTTCTGTGCCGGTTGGGATTTGCAGTCTGGCGCGAAGCTGCTGCGCGAACCGCAAGCCGACGCCGCGAAGCTGTTTGCCGGGCTGGACTTTCAGGCCGATGACAGGCAGCCGCTCGGGCCGATGGGTCCGTCGCGCCTGCTGCTGTCCAAACCGGTGATTGCCGCCGTCAGCGGCGCGGCGGTTGCCGGCGGAATGGAGCTGGCGCTGTGGTGCGACATGCGGGTGATGGAGGCAGACGCGTACTTTGGCGTCTATTGCCGCCGCTTTGGCGTGCCGCTGATCGACGGCGGAACGGTCCGCCTGCCGCGCCTGATCGGCATGGGCCACGCGATGGACCTGATCCTGACCGGCCGCAAGGTGGAGGCGGCCGAGGCCTTGCAGATCGGCCTGTGCAACCGGGTCGTGCCCAGCGGCACGGCGCGTGAAGCGGCCATCGCGCTGGCGCAGCAGCTCGCGGCATTTCCGCAAAACACCATGCTCGCCGATCGGCAAAGCGCCTGCGCGCAATGGAACCTGCCGTTGCCGCAGGCGCTGCAGCAGGAATGGGACCGCGGCAAGCGCTGCATCAGCGAGGGCCTGAAGGGCGCTGCCCGCTTTGCCGCCGGGCAGGGGCGGCATGGTGAATTTGGTGAATGAAATACACCTTTTGCCCTTATCGAGCGTGCGCAAGCAGCTTCTTTTTTCATAGCAAACTCGGAGCTAATTTCCAACCGTCACGGCTTTAATCCAACGCTGGATCCATCCCAAATCACCGGCTGCCTTGCGAAACTCCAAAACGGCGCGTTTTCATCAAGCCCCACCCCAAGCCTTCAACCGCTTTTGAATCTCGGCTTTCGGCAGCCTGCAGCGCGGTCCTTGTGAAATTTTTGTCAGCCCTTCGTGCAGAGTCGCTTGCGTGGCTGCGCCACTCTCAGCCAGCCCATCCAGCAGCCACAACAAGCCGTACATCTCCACGCCATAATCTCTGGCCGCGGCTCGCAATGGACCGTCGCTTGTGAGCAGCGCATGGTCTGGCCGCCGTGCACATGAGAGCGTAAAACAATCTGGCAGGCTCAAGGGCTTGCGCTCGTTCTTGACGATCTGCGCAAAGCTCACCTCGTCAGGTTGCAAAGTCACTACTTGCAGCCCCAGCGCCCGGTAGTAGGCACCGTTGTAGGGCTCCAACTCCCTCTCGTACAGCACATCGGGCACTACCATGGGTACGCCCGTGGCAAAGGCGACCGGGAGCAAGTCGCCCCGCTCAAGATCAATCAAAACTGAAGTGTCTGAGACGAGGAGGATCACGTTTTCAGGCCCGGACCGGCGACAGACGTGCATCCAGTTCGCGCCCGCTGATTTGAAGAAGCTCGCCTGCCTTGGCCCCTGACATGGCTTCTTCCATCACCGCGCGCAAGCACAGGCGCTCCATGCGCGTCGGCGTCTCCGCTTCGAACGGATGGGGCTCAACAGCCGCTTTGCCAACCCATTTCATTCGCACCATGGTTCCCCACAAGCGGTTGAACACGGCTTGGGTAATGATGCCCAGTTGCTTGCAGCGCATGGCCAGCATGGACACGCTGACCCTGAAGAAGACCTTCAGCTCCAGCAGTTCACCCAGCGACAGCGCCGTGCGCACCTTGCCCAGCCGCTTGAACAGCATCTCGCGGGTGACCAAAAATGCGCCGGCAAAACGGTCTGCCGCCTTCTCGGCGTCTTTTTCGGCCC
>JAHFQQ010000210.1 GCA_023259235.1 Polaromonas sp.
GAGCCATTCCGCCAGCACTATCAGCTTTTCGTGTGTTGGCAAGGTCTCACCGCGCAGCCAGCGACGCACGCCGTGCAGTGTCATCGGCTTACCCCAGTAACGCGTGTTGAACTCGCGCTCCAGCACTGCCGGCTTGGGCTCATAGCCAGCCGCTTTCATCGCGTCGCGTAACCGATCCGCAAACAACATTCTTGCGTTTTCCATGAAGTTACGCTATCCGGCCGATGCGGCTAGACCGGAACAGGCATGTATAGTCACGTTTTATATGTAACTATCGATTACGTTGGCTGGTTCTGCTTGCCCAGAGGGTGGTCAACACAACACGCCCATGCCCAAGTCCCTGCTCGAACAACTTCCCGAAATCGTGGCCAACGGCCGCAAAGAAGCCGAAAAAATCCTGGAGGGCATTGAGAGCCGGCATCGCGTTTCGCTGCAAACCCGTGAAGTGGTGCTGCCCGCCAAAGACAGCGCGGTGCATGACTGGGTGACAGCGCAAAAGCGCGCGGTGCAGCGTGAGGTGTTTGCACCCGGTCAAACCAGGCTGATTGAAAGCCCACAGCCGATGCTGGGCGAAACGACTTTCGTCGATGGGCCGCCCTGGACCAACCGTCTGATCTACGGCGACAACCTGCTGGCCATGGCGGCCCTGCTCGCGGGCGACGACACCACGCCCAGTCTGCGCGGCAAGGTGGATTTGATCTATATCGACCCGCCGTTTGACAGCAAGGCCGACTACCGCACCAAGGTCACGCTACCAGGCATGGAACTGGAGCAAAAGCCCACCGTCATTGAGCAGTTCGCCTACTCCGACACCTGGAGCGATGGCACCGCCTCCTATCTCGCCATGATCACGCCCCGGCTGATCTTGATGCGCGAGCTGCTGGCGGATACCGGGTCCATTTATGTGCACCTGGATTGGCATGTGGGGCATTACGTGAAGTTGGTTTTGGATGAGCTTTACGGCAAAGACAACTTCAGAAACGAAATCATTTGGAAGCGCACTGCCAGCCACTCTGACTCGGGACAAGGTGCCGAACATCTGGGCCGCCAACACGATGTCATTTATTGGTACGCGAAGACAGAACGCGCATTGGTAAACCAAATCTATGAGCCCTATTCACAGGAATACATCGACAGCGCCTACAAGCATGTCGAGGCTGATACAGGTCGGCGCTATCAACTTGACAACACAAGTGGCCCAGGTGGATCGCAGAAGGGGAATCCGTACTATGAGTTCAAGGGTGCAAAAAAGTATTGGCGCTACTCGAAAGAGCGGATTGAAAAGCTATTTAGCGAAGGACGCCTAGTTCAAAGCAAGACAGGAACGGACTGGCGATACAAGCGATATCTTGACGAAATGCCGGGTGTCCCACTGCAGTCGCTGTGGCTGGACATTTCACCGTTGCAGAGCCAAAACGCAGAGCGAACCGACTACGCGACACAAAAGCCGGGGCGACTGCTGGAAAGAATCATCAGCATCTCGACCAACGAAAACAGCATCGTCGCGGACTTCAACGGAGGGTCAGGTACCACTGCAGCCGCCGCCGAAAAACTAGGCCGCCGCTGGATCACCACCGACCTCGGCAAACCCGCCTGCATGATCATGCGCAAGCGCCTGATCGACCAGGACGCCAAGCCTTTCCTCTACCAGGCCATTGGTGACTATCAGGTGGAGGCGGCCAAGGCTACGCTGGGGCGGGACTTCCGTATTGGCGATCTGTCCACCATCGTGCTCTCGCTCTATGGCGCACTGCCCCTGCCGCCGGATGTGAACCCACAGCGCAACCTGGGACAGATTGCCAGCATCGACATCAGTGGCGCGGGCAGCCGCAAGGGCAGCAAGACCCTGGTGCTGGCCGATTCACCCAACAAGCTCACCGGTGCGGCCACGCTGAAGAAGGCCGTTGCCCAGCGCGACAACCTGATGGGCGGCTGGGACCGCGTGGTAGTGCTGGGCTGGAATTTCGAACCGTCCATTGGCGAAACCATCACGGCGCTGAACGATTCACGGCTGGAGGTGCTGGTGATTCCGCCCGACCTGATGGACCGACTCAAGAAGAAAGGCGGCATCGACAAACTGCGCGGGCAGGTGCGTTTCTCTTCGCTGCAGTATTTGACGATTCATCCGATTGAACGCAAGGCCGTCGCGAACACGCCCGATGGCGCCGCGCAAGAAACGCTGACGGTCAAGCTCAAGAACTACGTGCTGCTGTCGCCCGAGGCCATCAACCTGGACGATGCCAACCGCGTCAAGCTGCAAGCCATTGCCAACCAGGAGCCACTGGCGCTGATCGAATACTGGGCGGTGGACCCGGACTACGACGGCAAGGTGTTCCGCTCGGTCTGGCAAGACTACCGGGGCAACACCGCCAACGATGAAGATGCGCTGCGGGTGGTAACCCAGGCGGTGGTCACCACGCCAACAAAGCACGGCCCGCGCAGGGTGTGCGTGCGGGTGGTGGATGTGTTTGGCTTCGAGGCCGAAGTCGTCACCATCTTGGGGGCAGTGTGAACCGCAACAGGACAGTGACTTCAGGCCGCTGCCAGTGCCCGCACTGCCCGCAGGCTGTCTTTCATTTCCGCCTGCGCCAGTTTCAGGTCGTACGTGGTTTGCAGGTTCAGCCAGTACTGTGGCGTTTGCCCCAGCGCGCGGCCCAGTCGCAGGGCCAGCTCGGCGGTCACGGGGCGATCGCCCTTGAGCAGATGCGACACGCGCATGGGCGAGACGCCAATGGCTTCGGCAAAGGCCGCTTGTGTCAGGCCCAACTCGTCCAAGGTTTCGCGCAAAAACTCGCCGGGGTGGATCGCTGGCAAGCCGTTCACGGGTGTTTTGGTCTTCATGGTGTTCGCTCCTTAGTGGTAGTCCACGATTTCAACGTCAAACGCATTGCCGCGCTCGAACCGGAAGCACACACGCCACTGGTCGTTGATGCGGACGCTCCACTGCCCGGCGCGGTTGCCGCCCAGTGCTTCGAGCCGGTTGGACGGGGGCTGTCGCATGTCTTCCACCACGCTGGCTGCATCAAGCTGGGTCAATCGCATCACCGCACGGCGCAGGATGTCGGGTGGCAAGCGACGCGACTTGCCGGTGGCAAACAGGCGCTCGGTCTCGGTGCTGGCAAAACTTTCAATCACAAGCTAATTATAAACAATTTGTTTATAAAAGCAACCGGCAGGGAATAAGAATGGCTCAACCAGACAACCAACTTGTTCTCTCCACCGGCCTCACCACCAAAACGAATCAACTCTGCCTGGGCCTGGAGTCGGGCGCTGCCGACATTCTGGAACTCGTGACACCGACCACGGCCGAGCTGTTGACCTGGTGGTTTGGCGAGGACATGGTGATGGCGCGCATCGGCCTGAGCTTTCACGCGGGGCAGAAGCAGGCGATTCTGAATGCCATTGTGGCGCACGAGGTTCTTGGCAAAGAGCAGGAACACTGGTCGCTGCTGGATTTGTACAAAGCCTGCGCACCCGATGCGCTGCTGACAGGTACTCGCCTGAACGAAGTGGCGCAGGCCAAGCACGCACACCCGAAATACTGCTTCAAGATGGCCACCGGCACCGGCAAAACCTGGGTGCTGCAGGCGCTGATGATCTGGCAACTGCTGAACAAAACGGCGGCGTTGGCTGAAGGCATTGACGACGCACGCTTTACGCGCCAGTTCATGGTGGTGGCGCCGGGGCTGATTGTGTATGAACGGCTGCTCGATGCGTTTTGCGGCAAGTTGATCGAGGGTGGAAACGGATCGCGCGACTTCGCCACTTCGGACGTGGCCCGGTTTGCTGATCTGTTCATCCCCGAGCCGCATCGTGACGTGATATTCGCCTTTGTGCGCGGCAATGTGTGCAGCAAGAACGAGATCGGCCTGAAAGCCACCGGCAACGGCATGATCGCCATCACCAACTGGCACCTACTGGCCGAGGGTGATTTGCCTGAGGACGAGGTGGAAGAAGTAGCCGCTTTCGGTACCCCGCTTGAGCCGCAGCAGGTGATCGAAGCCGTGCTGCCGCTCACCCCCGGTCGCGCCACTGGCAACAGTCTGGATGTGCTGGACCGCCGCTACGCGCGCGGAAATGTGCTGGAGTTTTTGGCCGGGCTGCCCGAGCTGATGGTATTCAACGACGAGGCGCATCACATTCATGAATTCAAGCGTGAAGGCGAAAGCACCGAAGTGGAGTGGCAAAAGAGCCTGTCGCGCATTGCCGAGGCCAAGGGGCGACGCTTTGTGCAGATGGATTTCTCCGCCACGCCGTACAACGATGTGGGCATCGGTAAAACCAAGCGCAAGCTGTACTTTCCGCACATCATTACTGACTTTGACCTGAAAAGCGCCATGCGCGCCGGGCTGGTCAAGGCGCTGGTGCTGGACCGGCGCAAGGAGATTGGCGCATTGCCGCTGGAGTTCAGGGCTGAGCGCGACGAGCAGGGCAACCCGGCCTTGAGCGAAGGCCAACGGGTGATGCTGCGCGCTGGCATCAAGAAGCTGCGCAAGCTGGAAGCGGACTTTACCAGTCTCGACTCGACACGCCACCCGAAAATGCTGGTGGTGTGCGAGGACACCAGCGTGACACCTTGCGTGGCGCAATTTTTCAGCGATGAAGAAGGCTGGGGTGAAGACGAGGTGATGCTGATCGACTCCGGCAAAAAGGCCGAACTGGGCGAGAAGGACTGGGCACCCGTGCGCCAACGCCTGTTCAGTGTGGACCATCACGCCACCCCGAAAGTGATCGTCAGCGTGCTGATGCTGCGCGAGGGCTTTGACGTGAACAACATCTGCGTCATCGTGCCGTTGCGCAGTTCGCAAGCGCAGATTCTGCTGGAGCAGACCATTGGCCGCGGCCTGCGGCTGATGTGGCGCGACGATGAATACACCGACCTGAAACGCGAGAACCGCGAACGCATCAATACCGGGCAGGAGCCGGGTAGCTTGCTGGATGTGCTGTCCATCGTGGAGCACCCGGCCTTTCAGTCGTTTTACGACGACCTGATCCAGGAAGGGCTGGCGGGTACCACGGGTGACGACATGGACAACACGAGCGCCATTGGCGACGTGATCGCAGCCGAGCTGCGCGAAGACTACGAGGCGTTTGACTTCGGCATCCCGTTCATCTTGCAAGAAGCCGACGAATTGCGTGACCATCATGCATTCGACTTGACGACTCTGCCCGCTTTTACCGCCATGACGGTGGCGCAGCTCACCGGATTGCTGGGCAAGGGCGACACCTTCATTTCGCAAGACCTGCAGAGTGCCACGCTGTTTGGCGACTACCGGGTGGACGGCGTGGTGATGAACGTGGGCGGCTACAACGAGTATCTCAGCCGCCTGACGCGGCGCATCAGCCAGGCGCTGAGCTCGGACTTGCCCGGCGGCAATCGGGTGGCATCCCACTTGGCCAAACCCTATTTGCAGGTAAACACGGCCGAATTGACGGGCTGGCTGGACGACTACATCTGGACGCAGCTTTTTGATGCCGCCTTCAACCCGCTCGATGGTGAAAACTGGCGCGTCTTGCTGTTGCAACCGGTGGTGGATCACATCACCAAGGTGTTTGCCGTGGCGCTGCTGGAGGCGGAGCAAAAGCACCTGACCGGCCAAACCGAAGTGCATTTACGGCACTTGTCTGAAGTGCCGCGCCTGATGATGCGCGAGAGTCATTCAGTGGAAGTGTCCAAGTGCATCTACACCCGGCTGGCCTGGCCCGCGCAGAGCGGCGGGCTGGAGCGCACCTTTATCCACTGGGCGCAGGCCGACACGCAGGTGCAAGCGTTTTGCAAGATCAGCGAAAACCGGCACACCTTTGCCCGGTTGCGCTACGTGAAAGACGACGGCCTGCCGGCGTTTTATTCACCCGATTTTCTGGTGCGCACGGTGGATGCGGTGTACCTGGTCGAAACCAAGGCGCAGCAGCAAACCATTCACCCCAATGTGCAGCGCAAGCGCAAAGCGGCGCTGGCCTGGTGCGAGCGCATCAATGGCTTGAGCGCCGGGCAGCGCGACGGCGCACCGTGGCATTACGTGCTGCTGGCGGAAAACTTGGTGATGGAATGGCAGGCGAAGGGCGCGCGATTAGCCCAACTGCTGGACTACGCGCGCTTGCGCCCACTGGCGGGCGCGTCGCAGCAGGAGCGGCTGATTTAATGGATAAATATGGTCACAGCCCTTTATGAACGGGCGGTGTCAGCTATTATTGTCATAGCAACGACTGTTTGGAACCGCTGAACTTATT
>JAHFQQ010000211.1 GCA_023259235.1 Polaromonas sp.
GAGTTACTTCTTGTGTCTTGAGTCGTTGATCGCATCAGGCCGAAACCCACGCAATTCAACACCTCAGCTCACATACCCACACTCGTCGGTTGTCTGTAAACTTTTAAAGAACGGGCTGCCGTAGCAGCGAGAGGGGCGCATTATACAGATCAAAAAACGATGGTCAAGGCATTTGTGCAGACAATTTATAAGGACCTGCAGATGCAGATAAATTGTCGTGTTTCGACAAATAGCCCATTCGTTATCAGGCGCTCCCAATAAGCTTTCCATTGGGTTGGCCGCCATTGCCTGATGCCAAAACGTTTTTGCTTAAACGTTCTTTCCCAAGGTTGCGGCACAAATGCCAGCGAGATTGAGCAGGGCCGTTGCTGGGATAGGGTTCCAAACTTTTCTTGGCAACCCGCAGGCATGCATGGCTTGTCCGCATGAGAACAAAACCACCGCTTCTTGCTGCGCGGACAAGAGGTTATGTGGCGATGAAGGATAAGGATCGGTTCTGGTAGTGCTGGACGCTTGCGTACGGTGCTCCGCTTCAGTCCTTCCGTGCCGCCAGCGGCAACGATGCGCTCCAGCCACCGCCTAGGGCCTTGAACATATCTACAGCCGCCGACAGGCGTGCCTGGCGGGTGCGAATGAAAGTCAGGTTGGCATCGTTGGTGTTGCGCTGGGCGTCAAGCAACTCCAGGTAGGGCGAGTAACCAGCTTGGTAACGTGCATCCGCCAGCGACAGCACCCTGGTCGCCGCCTTGGTCTGTACATCCACCGCCAGCTCTTTTTCACCCGCTTGGCGCAAGCCGACCAGGGCATCATTAACTTCCTTGAATGCCGTCTGCACGGCCTTGGCATAGGCGGCAAGCGCCTGTTTCTGCAGGGACGCGGACTGAGCCACCCGCGCCGACTGCCGACCGGCATCGAAAACCGGCAGCAATAGATTGAGGCCGCCGGACCACAGGTTCGAATCCGACTTGAACAGATTAGCCAAGTCGGTGCTTTCGGATCCCAAGCTGGCGGTGAGGGAGATAGTCGGGAACAGCGCGGCCTTGGCGACGCCGATTTTGGCGTTGGCCGCCGCCATTTGCGCTTCGGCTTGGCGCACGTCGGGGCGTGCGTCAAGCAGCGCAGATGGCAGTCCGGCGGGCGGCACCGGCGGCAGGGGCAACAGGCTGAAATCGCCGGGCGGCAGGGTCAAGCCGGGGTTGCCGGTCAGCAGCGCCAGCTGGTGTTGCGCCACGGCCCGTTGCTGAACTAGGTCGGCGATCTGTGCAACGATAGCGGCGCGCGCACTCTCGGCCTGTTGCACGTCAAGCTGAGACCCGAGCCCGGCGGTAAAGCGATCCTTGCTGATTGCCAGCGATTTGTCGCGAATGCCCAGGGAGTCGCGTGATACCGCCAGTTGGGCATCGAGCGCCCGTAGCGCCAGGTAGCTCTGGGTCAGCAGCCCGATCAGCGTCAGTTCCACCGTATCGCGGCCATAGTGGCTGGCCAATGCCAAGTCGCGGGCAGCTTCGGTGCCCCGGCGCAGCTTGCCCCAGAAATCGATCTCGAATGAAGTGCTCAGCGCCGCCCTGAAGTCGTTGTGTAGCAGCATGTTCGCCGGCAGCGCCGGCACGGTGTTGGCGCTGGAACGGGATCGGTTGCCGCCGCCAGCCAAGTCGATTTCGGGGAACAGGGCCGATCCGGCTTCGCGCAAGAAAGCGTCGGCCTCTTCCACCCGGGCCGCAGCCTGCTGTAGATCGGCATTGGCTTGTAGCGCTTGATCTACCAAGTCGTTGAGGGAGGCATCGCCGAACAGTTTCCACCATTCGCGGTTAAGTGGTGCGCTGGCGCCAGCGGTATCGTCCGCCTCGACGAATTTCCCGGGCAGCGGCGTGGTGGGGCGGACGTAATCCGGCCCGGCGGTACAGCCGGCCAGAGTCAGCACGGCAGCCAGTGGCGCCAGACAGAGAAGCGTCGTGGGTTTCATTGAGCGTCCTCCTTGTTCTCGGAGTTTTTCAGGCCGGCACCGGAGAGGCCTGCCGGCTTCGCTGGTTTGCCGCCCGACAGCCAAGTGAAGAACATGGGAATAAAAATGGTGGCGATAAAGGTGGCCGCGATCATGCCGCCAAACACCCCCGTGCCCATGGAACGGCGCGCCGCAGCGCCGGCACCGGTGGCCAGCACCAGCGGCACCACGCCAAGGACGAAGGCCAGCGAGGTCATGATGATCGGGCGAAAGCGCAGGCGCGCCGCTTCGACTGCAGATTCCAGGACGCCCATGCCCTCCGCCCGCTTCTGCGAGGCGAACTCGACGATCAGAATGGCGTTTTTGGATGCCAGGCCGACCAGGGTGACCAGGCCAATCTGGAAATAAATGTCGTTGGGCATGCCGCGCACCAGCACCGCAACAAGTGCTCCGCTCAGGGCGAAGGGCACGGCCATGATCACCGCCAGCGGCAGTGACCATTTTTCGAACTGGGCCGCCAGGATCAGGAACACCATGATAATGGCGAAGACGAATGCCACCACCGACGAGGTGCCGGTGCGTTTTTCCTGGTAGGCTTGGCCGCTCCAGGCAATTGTATAGCCTTCCGGCAGGGTTGCTGCCGCCGTTTCCTCCACCAGGCGGATGGCGTCACCTGAACTGACGCCGGGGGCACCGCTGCCCATGACCTTTGCGGCAAGGAAGCCGTTGAAACGTTCCACCTGCTCCGGGCCGACGATGGGCTTGACCTTGATTACCGCCGACAGCGGAATCATGGAGCCGGTGGTGCCGGAACGGACATAGACCTTGCCCAGATCCTCAGACCTGGAGCGGAACTGTTGTTCCGCCTGCAACTGGACACGGTAAGTACGCCCTGCCTTGTTGAAGTCATTGACGTACAGCGCACCCATGGTGCTTTGCAGGGTGTCGTAGACATCGGTCAGTGGAATGCCCAGCGCCAAAGCCTTGGGTTCATCCACCTCGACGAAAAGCTGGGGAATAGTCGGGCGGTAGAAGCTGTTGATGCCGGCCAGTCCCTTTTTCTGGCGCAGGGCCTCCATGAAACTCTTGACCACTTCGTCCAGGCGGCGCGGGTCGGCGTCGACCCGGTTCTGCACATACACCTCGAAACCGCCGGCGGTGCCCAGGCCGCGAATGGGCGGCGGGTTGAACACCAGGCCCATGCCATCCGCCAGCATCATGCCCTTGCCCATGAGATGTTTGGCCACGTTTTCCGCCACTTCCGTCCGCTCGTCCCAAGGCCGCAAGTTAATGAACATGGAGCCGGCGTTAGGCTTGTTGCTGCCGCCGATGAGGTCGAAGCCGCCGATCATGAATACGTGCTCGACCGACGGATTATTCTGTATCACCTGGCGGAATTGTTCACCCATCCTGCCCGTGCGCGGCAGGGTGGCGGCGTCCGGCAACTGGAGCGAGCCGATCAGGTAGCCCTGGTCTTCCGGCGGCACGAAGCTGCCGGGAACGGTCCTGATCAGGATGGCGGCAGCCACGATGACAAGGGCGAAAACCATTGCGCCGATGATGCGATGGTGCAGGGTCTTGTCCACCACCCAGATGTAGGACCGGGTGAAAAGGGCGAACAGGCGGTTGAACGGCCGGAAAATCGGCGATTCCTTGTGGGTTGGTTTAAGCAGCAGCGCGCACAGGGCCGGGGTCAGGGTCAGGGCAACGATGCCGGAAATCACCACCGACACCGCCACGGTCACGGCGAATTGCTGGTAAAGCTTGCCGGCGATGCCGCCGAGGAAAGCGACGGGAATGAATACGGCGCACAGCACCAGTACGATGGCCACTACCGCCGAAGCCACCTCGCGCATAGCCTCGAATGCTGCCTCCCGGGGCGGCAGCCCTTGCTCTGCCATCAGCCGTTCGACGTTCTCCAGCACGACAATGGCATCGTCCACAACAATGCCGATGGCCAGCACCATTGCGAACAGGGTCAGGGTGTTGATGGAAAAGCCGAACAGCCACAATCCGGCAAAGCTGCCGATGAGCGATACGGGTACGGCAATGATGGGGATCAGGGTGGCGCGCCAGTTTTGCAGGAAGACATAGACCACCAGTATCACCAGCAGGGCCGCCATGCCCAGAGTATGGATCACTTCCTTGATAGAGGCGCTGACGAAGCGGGTGGTGTCGAAGGGGATGATGTATTCGATGTCGGGAGGGAAGCCCTTTTTCAGTTCCTCCATCTTGTTTCGCACAATATCTGCAGTAGCCAGTGCGTTGGCGCCGGTCTGGAGAATGACGCGGATACCGATGGCCCGCTTGCCGTCCATTGCCACAAAGGTATTGTAATCCTGGGCGCCGAGTTCGATGCGGGCCACGTCTTTCAGCCGCAACACGCCCGACGCTCCGCTGGCGCGCAGAATGATATTGCCGAATTCCTCGGGCTGTATCAGGCGGCCCTTGGCAATCACGGTGTACACCAGCTGCTGGTCGTCCGGCGCAGGTTCCTGGCCGATCTTGCCCGCCGCGAACTGGTTGTTCTGGGCACGGATGGCGCTGGCGATGTCGCTGGTGGTAAGCCCCAGTTGAGCCATACGGTCGGGCCTCAGCCAGATGCGCATGGAATAGTCGCGGGCGGCGAAGATGCCGGCATCACCGACGCCGGGCAGCCGCTTGATTTCATCAACGATGTTGATCGAGGCGTAATTGCTGAGAAAAAGCGTGTCCTGTGTGCCCTTGGGCGAGCGCATGCCAATCGCCAGCAGGATGTCGTTGGAGCGCTTCTGCACCACCACGCCGTTCCTGCGCACGTCGTCCGGCAGGCGCGGCAGAGCGGCATTGACACGGTTGTTCACGTTAACTGCCGCCATGTCGGCGTTGACGCCTATCTCGAAAGTGACGGTGATGGTAAGCGAGCCGTCGGCGGCGGCGGATGAATTGAAAAAGCTGAGACCTTCGACGCCGTTCAGCTGTTCCTCGATCGGCGCCGCCACCGTCTTGGCCAGGGTTTCGGCGCTGGCGCCGGGATAGTTGGCGGTGATGACCACCGTAGGCGGCGTGATTTCCGGATACTGGGCGATGGGCAGGATGCGTGACGCCATCAGTCCGGCGATGACGACGATGATTGAGATAACCGAAGAAAAAATCGGCCGGCTGATAAAAAATCGGTACACGCTCGGCTTCTCCGCTTACGGTTTGGCAGCAGGAGTGCCGGGAGTTGCAGGCGCTCCGGCCGGTTTGTCTCCCGGTTTGTGGGGAGCCACCAAAGCGCCGGGGCGCAGCTTGAGCAGGTTATCCACTATCACCCGGTCGCCAGCCTTGAGGCCGCCCAGGATGATCCAGTCCTTGCCCATCCATTCGCCGGCCTTGACCGGGCGCGGCTCAACCTTGTTTTCACCGTTTGCAACGAACACCATGCGGCCCTGGTCGGACTGGATGACGGCCGGTTGCGGCACGAGAAACACACTGTCACTCCGGCCGACGATCAGGCGGGTGCGAACGAATTGTCCGGGCAGGACGTGGTCTTCGGCGTTGGGAAATTCAGCGCGCAGTTGCAGCGTACCCAGCTTGGGATCGATCTGGCTGCCGGCAAAATTGAGCTTGCCCTTGACCGGATAGGCAGAGCCGTCGGGCAGGACGATTTCCACCCCGCGCACGGAACCCGGGCTCAGGCGACCGCCGGGCAGTTGCGCCAGTTCGCCGTCGGACAGGGCAAAACGCACCCAGATCGGGTTCAACTGGACAACCGTGGTCAGCAGGCTGTCGCTGGTTGAAATCAGATTGCCTTCGGATTTGACTGCGCGGCCGCTGCTGCCGGCCACCGGTGAGGTAACGCTGGTATAGGACAGATTCAGTTCAGCCTGCTGCAGTGCGGCCTGGGTCACGGCCCTGTTGGACTGCGCATCATCGTATTCTTTCTGGCTCACTGCCTGTTGAGGCAGAAGTTCCTTCAGGCGCGCCGCCTCCCGGGCTGCCTGCTCTGCCTTGGCTCGTGCGTCTGCCAAGGCGATCTCGAACGGAGCCTGGTCGATCTGAAACAGTGCCTGGCCCGCTTTAACCGGCGCCCCTTCCTCGTAGAGGAGTTTCTGCAGGATATGTGCCACCTACCCGTGCCCGCACTTCCACTTCCCGAGATCCCTGGCCTCGATCATCAGAGGAACCATGGTGGGCTGGACATCGATCACCGTAACCGGCATTGGCGGCATGGCTGCGCCTGCCGTAGCACTGGAATGAGAACAACCAGCCGCGAAAGCGCCCAAGCTTGAAATCA